>URMA01000003.1 GCA_900548875.1 uncultured Porphyromonadaceae bacterium
TTCTTAAGTCCGTTAAATGCAAGTGCCTCTTCTACCAGTTCTTTTCTCTTTTTCTTATCTTGTCATGATCTGGATGATCGTTTTATCCGTCTCACGCATTCCCTTCTTTGCAAGCTCTCCGATATTGCGGATTGTATTTTCTACAAGTCCGTCTCCTCCATAGAACTGCTTTCCTATCTTCTCTTACCAGTTCCCGATTGCAGTTGAAGCATTCAAAAAGGCCAATGTGCAGTTGCTCACGCTCAGCAACTATTCGGCAATGCTTGAAGCTGCGCTCGAAATCAACTATATCAAGGATTCCGATTTGGAAACATTGAAGCAGTGGCGTAAAGACCCGGCAAACTGGACACCGAACACTACAATCGAATAATATGTCAACTTTTAAAAGTACAGAAAGAATTATCAGTGCCGACTTGTCGACAGTCTACGGCCGTTTGTCAAACCTGGAGTCGCTTCAGGGGCTGACCCTGAATGTTCCTGACGACTTGAAGGACAAGGTAGGGAATGTGCGTATTGAAGGTGATACGATTACCATTTCGGCCAATCCCGTGGGCGACGTATCGTTCAAGATTACGAAACGCCTTGAAAACGAGTTGATTCGCCTTGAAGCAGTTTCTTCTCCTCTGCCGTTCAATATTGACGTGCATCTCAGCGAAAATACGCCCGAAACGACAAAGGCTATGGCTGAAATCAAAATCGAGCTCCACCCGATTATCAAGCCTATGATTTCTAAACCGTTGCAGGATGCTGCCGAAAAATTCGGTGAATTGCTGACAGTTATTCCTTACAACAAGTAAAAGAAACAAGACTTTTAATAATACAGAAAACCGCAGGTGGATTCACTTGCGGTTTTTTATTGTCGGAAACGGAAAAACAGAATGTCGGCTTTCCGATGTAGTTAGCTCATTATTAAACTCAAATTGGTCATTATACAATAGACAGATTTGGGTTTGAAAAAGTGTTCTCTCAAAACTTTTTCCGGGAATATTTTGCTGTGTTAGTAAAAAGTTGTATTTTGGTACATCAAAATGATAATTATAGGTCTCTGTCGAGTCAAAGATAATCGAATCCTTTAGCATCCCCCAGAACCGCTGGTGGGTCACTTTGAGATAAGTTATGAGAAATATTTTTATAATATTTTTGTCGTCTGTATTTTTGTGCGTGGTTTCCTGCTCTCGCTCGGCCTTACATTTCAACGGCATTATTGATGATGCAGAGAAAGTGATGCGGACAAGTCCTGACAGCGCCATGAAGATGCTTGATGTAATCGATCCCTCGGATTTGACGGTTGACTCAATCCGTGCCAAGTATTATTATGTTAAGGCTTGGGGACACATGCGGCAGAGCCACTCGATGGTTTCTGATTCTCTTATAGCGGAAGCACACCACTATTTTAAAGGCAAGGACATTGTCCGAGATATGCGGAGTGGTACTGCCTTGGCTTGGTATAAGTTTTGGGTTGGTGACATCTCTGGAGCAATTGCATTGCTTGATTCACTTGTAAGTCTGCCTAATCTGTCGGATTCTCTTTTGGCAGAAACTCTTCATGCTCGTGTATTGCTCGGTGCTTCTGAATATCAAGGCGATGAGTTAGTGCCTTTGACGCAAAGACTTATTAAGATGGAAACAGACTCTTTGAGGCAGTTTGAAGTCAAGTATTTGTTGCTTAATGCTTACGAATATGCCAATGAGCCAGACTCAGCCTTGTTGCTTCTTGATGAACTTTTGAAATATGCAAAATCTCATAATTTGGGTGATAAGCATTTTCAATTTACCCTTGAACGTGCTCAACTTCTGACAGAGCTAGGACGTGAGAAAGAGAGCCAGGAAGCTATTGATTACATATTCTCTCATGCAGGTCCGGACAACGGAGCTGCCGACTATCTGCATTTGCAGTCGGCAATAAATGCCCTGAATATTGGTAATCTTGCCACCGCATCACGCGAACTTGCGCTTGCTGACAGTTTTGCGGTAAAGATGCGAAATGCTGATGACGTATATTATCGCGGCTATAGTAACTTGCTCCACGCAATGATTGATTTCAAGCGGTCGGGACGCATCAAGTTGTCATACGTCAATGGCTTGAACAATCGGCAACAGGAGCGTTTCAACCGTATGAAGGCTTCGCAATGGGAATCAGAACGTGGTGCATTACAGCAACAGACCCGTGTCTTGATGCTGAAAGCAGAAAGTGAGTATAAGACGGTGGTTATTCTGGCGGTTACCTTATTTGCGGTGCTTGTCATTGTCTGTGCTCTCTGGATAATCAGGCATCGCCGACAGCGTGAACGGGAGAATGAGGAAAGAGCCGAGGCTTTGCAGAAGATGGTTAATGAACTGAAATCAACAAAACTCACTTCTGCCACAGCCGACACAATGGCTACAACTGCCTTGCGTCGCGCAATGCTCCAACAGCTCGGCATCATCAAGATGGTAGCCGAGACCCCGACAGAGCAAAACCGCGAAATGCTTCGTAAAATTTCATCAATTGAGAGTGACACCAATGGCGAACTTGTAAACTGGGGCAATCTATATGAGCTTATAGACAACCTTTATTCTGGTTTTCATTCCAAACTCCACGGCATGTATGGCACTAGCCTTACAGATAAAGAAGAGCAGATAGTGGTTCTGATGATGGCTGGTTTTTCAACCAAGGAAATCAGTGTAATCACATCGCAGACCACCTCTACAATCTATGTACGCAAATCGTCGGTAAGAAAGAAACTCGGAGTTCCTGAAAAGGAAGACATTGTGGCCTTCCTTCGGGAGAAATTTACGGAAAAGGTTTCTCTGTAAGAACTCATTAAAACCAATCGATTACTTATTAAGACTTTTATGAAATGCAACCGCTGATTATCAGTGTGTTGCATTTTCTGTATTAAAACTTTTAGATTTGGTATTAAGATATATTCAGACATTATTTTGCAGTATGAAAATGATAAAACGTACTGTATATGGAAAAGAAAATTAAGATTAAAAAATTAATCTCATTACTAATTGGGGCAGCTGTTACTGCTACTGCTGTCGGTCGTGATATCAAAGGTATTGTTCTTGACGAAAATAGCAAACCGCTTGATTTTGTGAACGTGGTGCTTTATTGCGACTCTACTTTTGTTGCAGGAGGCATTACGGATTCTGAAGGAGCGTTCACTGTTAGCACTGATTCCTCCTGCAAACTCATAGCGAAAATCTCATTCGTTGGTTTTGAAAAATATACTGCAATTGTTCCCGATGGTGGAGATATGGGTGTGATAACTTTGAATCCTTCTGCTGTACAGCTTGGTGAAGTGGTAGTGAAAGCAAATCGTCCTATTACTACAATGAAAGGAGATGTCCTTGTAACGAATGTGGCAGGCTCTCAACTTGAACATGCAGGTACAGCAAACGATGTTCTTACGCAAGTTCCTATGGTTCTTGGGCGTGATGGGAATTTTGAAGTATTTGGTAAAGGTTCTCCGTCTATTTATATAAATGGGCGTGAGGTTATGGATCCCACGCAACTGTCTCAGCTGAGTTCTGCAGATATTAAGAATATTGAAGTCATAACAAATCCGGGAGCAAAATATGATGCCTCGGTCAAATCAGTTATCCGTATTCAGACCAAACGACCTCAAGGTGACGGATTTGGTGGGACTATTCGAACACAGGGCGTGATGCAAAAGTATTTTCGTACCGTTGATCAAGCAAACTTCAAATTCCGTACTGGCGGGCTTGAATTATTTGGCAATTTCGGCTATTTGGGAGGAAAATTCCAAAGCAGTAATAAAGTGGATATGCTCACACAGTCTTCAGTAACATGGAATCAGATGTTGACACAAGATGGAAATATGTGTACAAATGAGTTCTTTGGAAAAGCAGGCTTTTCATATCTGTTCTGTGATAATCATTCCATTGGAGCTTATTATTCCAATGGTTTTACGAAGCAAAAGACAGAACATACAGGTGTCAGCCAAATATTTACTGATGATGTGCTGTATGATAATTTGACTATGCTTGGCAGCACGGAAAATAACATTCTCCCAAAACATCATGCAAATCTCTATTACAATGGTGAAATAGGCAAACTTGGAATTGATTTCAATACGGATTATATGTGGCGCAAAAGCAGAACGTATATGTGTAATGATGAGACAAGTGAGAATCAGGAGAATTCCATTGTCAATTCCATTGGGGCGAATAGAAGTCATCTGTTTGCTGAAAGACTTGTTTTTAGTTATCCGTTATGGAAAGGAGGAATAGAAATAGGAGAGGAATATACATCTTCACGCTTTTCATCTGATTACATTACAGATGCCTCAATAGTTGGTAGCTCTGCTTCTGAAGTAAATGAAAATAATATTGCCGGATTTTTTGAAATAGGTCAAGCTTTCGACAATTTCAATGTCAACGTAGGTTTGCGATATGAGCATGTGAGTTTTGATTATCTTGATAACGGTCAGAAAAAAGATGATCGAAGTAGAAGCTATAACAATCTTTTCCCATCATTGTCACTGTCAACTAAGATTAAGAATGTACAGTTCTCCATGAGTTATACACACAAGACACAACGTCCTGGATATGCCGATCTTGACGGTACCGTAGACTATATTAACCGGTTTACTCTTGAAAGTGGTAATCCATTCCTTAAACAGGAGAAAATTCATTCTTTGGAGCTAATGGGTGCATGGCGTCAGTTCTTCGGTCAGATTACCTATACTTATAAGAAAGACCCGATAATGAACGCTACTTGTCCGTATGGTGATGATGGTGAGATAAAACTTATTACAATGGATAATTTCTCTAAAATTCAAGGCCTACAGGCTTTTGTCGGTGGGCAGTTTAATGTCGGTATATGGCAACCGAGGATCAACTTGGGAATTATGAAACAATGGCTGGCCATAGAATATTCAAACGGTCGTAAGAGGTTGGAAAAACCTATCGGTCTTGTGCAATTTCAAAATGCAATTCATCTGCCTTTTGATATTTGGATGAATGTGGATATGCAATGGATGAGTGCTGGAAATAGTGACAATACGTATCAGAAATCATCATCTTATCTCAATGCAAAACTGTATAAGGCATTTTTCAACAATCGTTTCAGCATTACAATCGAAGCCAATGATATATTCAACAAAAGCAACCGTGATGTAACCCTCATGAGCAAAGATGTCACAATCTATAGGCTTAATACAACCAATAACCGTACTTTTATGCTTACTCTGCAATACACTTTCAACTCGACACGGGACAGATACCGTGGACAGGGAGCAGGAATAAATGAAATGAATCGTTTTTAATTATATTTATATGAAGACATTGATAACTGTATTTTTCTTGGCTGTCATAGGTTTGGCTGTCAATGCGAAGCCTCATTGTCAAGGCTTCAACAATTACGATGACAAGGTGACTATCGTTTTCACGGACAATCAAACTGGAGAGCGATACTCGGTTTCCGATGTTAAACTCATTCCATCGTCATGGAATAGAGAAGAGTGCCCGGCTACTTCTGTTAAAATAGCAGAAAAGAATGGTATAGTCACTGTAACACTTGTCTTTCCTCACATCTCCCAATTCTCAAATCCCAAAGTGAAACTCCGGATCAATGGGAAGAAAACTAAATTCAAGGTCTGTCAGTAACTAAAATTTCATTCAAGAATCATCATAAGATGAACAATACCTTTGATTGCGAGATGCTGTCAAGGGTATTGTCTGTTTCTATCTTTTCAGATGATTGGAACGTGAACTTTGAGTTTCATTCACATTTTGTAGTACGCCAAATCGTGCTTTAATAGATTTCCTTTATTCTCTTGGTTTTATTCATTTTCCGGTGGGAGGGAGTTGCCTTCCATTTGGCGGATAAAGCTGTCGGCATAGATGCGGCCTACGGGGATTTCCGTAGCGCGGTAGTGAAGGATGATGCGGCGGCGGGTGTAGCGGGCCACTTTCTGCACCGGAACGATAAACGATTTGTGAACACGGGCGAATTTTTGCTCCGGCAGCATTTCCGACAGCGACTTGAAGCTCATCTGTGTCAGCACGGGACGGCCTTCCGACAGGTGGATTTTAATATAGTTTCCCATTGCTTCGATATATTGGATGTCGCTGATTCGGATTTTTACATTCTGGTATTCTACCTTTACCGTGATTTCTTCTTCGTCGAGGGCGGTTGCCGGCGTGTTCAGCCGTTGCAACTGTTGCAGGTTGCGGGCCTTTTCCACGGCTTTTTCAAAGCGGGAAAACGAGAAGGGCTTATGGAGAAAGTCGACGGCGTCCAGCTCGAAACCGTCGAGCGCAAACTGGGCGTAGGCGGTGGTAAAAATCAGGAATGTGCCTTTGGGCAGAATCTTGGCAAGGTCGAGCCCCGAAACTCCGTTCATTTCAATGTCGAGAAACACGATGTCGGGGTGGGAACGGCTTACGAAGTCCATTCCCGTTTCAGGGTTGCTGAACGTGTTAAGTTCCAGATTGCCCATGCGTTGGCAAAACTGTTCGATGATGCTGAGTGCGACGGGTTCGTCGTCAATCGCTACACATTTCATTTCAGTCGAGTTTGATTTGCAGTGTCACTTTATAGTAATCGTCGGTTTTCTCGATGTCAAGCCGATGGCGTTTTGGGTAGAGCAATTCCATGCGTTTCCGGCAGTTGCTGATTCCGATGCCTTTCTTTTCGTCGGGAACATGCGTAAAGATAGGGTTTTCTGTCCGAAAAACCAAGTTCCCCTCTATGGCTTCAACGGAAATGAACACATTTGACTTTTTTGTGGACGAAATTCCGTATTTCAAGGCATTCTCGACGAAGGTGATGAGCAGCATGGGAGCGATTCGCATCGCACAGCTCGCCACATCGGTGTGTTTCTCGAAAGTGACAGTGACATTTTCGTTCATCCGGTTTTTTTGCAGTTCAATGTATTGTTCGATGTAGTCGATTTCCATTTCCAGCGGGATCTTGTCCTTCGTCGCGTTGGAGTACATGTATTTCATCAGGCTGATGAACTGCATGAAGGCCGTTTCCGCCTTTTCGGATTTTGTCACGAGCAGTCCGTAGAGCGTATTGAGCGTGTTGAACAGGAAGTGCGGATTGATTTGTGCCTTGTAGAGTGCCAGTTCTGCCTTGTTCTTTTCATATTCGACGGTTTGGCGGGCAATAATTTGCCGCGACAGTTCGGACAGCATGCCTACCGCCGTGCTGAAGCAGAACACCACCACATAGAGCAGCCATACGCCTTTTTCAAGCAGCAGTATCCGCGAAAAGCTTCTTCGTCCTCCGCCGCCGTGTCGTCCTCTGACGGGCATGTCGAAATTATAGTGGACAATCAATGCCGTGACGGCAATCGTGGCGGCAATGACAAGCAGGGCTATGAACATCTTTTTGCGCGACTGAAACAGCATGGGCATGCAATAGTGGCGCATGGTGAAATAGACGATGTAGAGCCATGCCGTGAGTATGACGACAAACGTGTAGTTGTTGTGGGCAAGCCAGCGTTCAATGGGCAGCAGTGCGGTCATGACCGGCAGCAGGATGACACAGAAAAGTATGTCGATGTAGAACGGTATGTTTTTGGTTTTCATAGTCCTTGATATTATGTTACAAAGATAGTCGTGTTTTTTGAATCGTGGAAATGCGGTGATGGTCGTTTGCCATTTCTTTTGTGCCGTTTGCATACAGACGGCCGCCTGTGCGGATTTTGAACCGAAACTTGCATTAGCTTTGCATTGAACAGTTAATTGATTAGGCAATGAGTAGGAAACTTTTTATTACGATAGGTTTGTTTTTCATGGCTGTCTTTTCCGGTGTTGCGGCAGTCGTTTCCGGGAGGGTGACCGATAAAATTAGAGGAGAATTTCTTCCGATGGCAACGGTTACGCTTACGGATGCTTCCGGAAAATATGTCGCTTCGACGGTGAGCGGTGCCGACGGCCGTTTTTCTATCTCCGGCGTTGCAAGCGGGGAATATGTGATGAAAGTCACGTATCTGGGTTATAAGGAAACGAGCCGGCCGGTGCGTCTGAGTGGCGGAAACGTGTCGGTGAGCGTTGAAATGGAGGAAGATACGCATGTGCTTTCCGAGCTGGAGGTGAAAGGGCGTGCCACCCGGGCCACGCAGAAGGGCGACAGCCTGGTATATAATGCCGAAGCCTTCAAGGTGCTTCAGGGCAGCACAGCCGAGGACTTGCTTTCGAAAATGCCGGGTATCGTTGTCGAGGGCGGTACGATTCAGGCGCAAGGCGAGGATGTGAAGAAAATACTTGTCGACGGCAAGGAATTTTTTGAAGGCGACGTGAACCTTGCTGTCAAAAACCTGCCTTCCGACATTATCGCCAGCATCGAAGTGTTTGACAAAAAGAGTGATCAGGCCGAGTTTACGGGCTTTGACGACGGCGAGGAAATCAAGACCATCAACATTGTGACGAAATCCGGCTTTTCGTCGGGAACTTTCGGCAATCTTTATGGCGGTTACGGCACGGACAACCGTTACAAGGTGGGTGGAAACATCAACTATTTTGACGGCGACCGCCGTATCTCCCTGTTGGGGATGAGTAATAATGTCAATAATCAGAACTTTTCGCAGGAAGACCTTGCCGGTGTCATGTCGGCTTCGTCAAGCGGCCGTCTCGGCGGCAAGCGTGGAGGCGGACGTGGCGGTTCGTCGGCATCCGACTTCATGGTGGGGCAGTTGGGCGGCGTGGCATCGACCAACGGTGCCGGCTTGAACTATGTGGACCAGTGGGGCAAGATGAAGTTTACGGGAAGCTATTTCTTCAATCAGACGAAGAATGATTCCGAGCAGCAGGTGGAGCGTGAGTTTTTCGACTCGTCGCTGCCGGGCATGACCTACGAAGAATTTACGCAGGCGCAAATGGAAAACTTCAACCACCGTTTCAATATCAGAATGGACTATCAGTTCGACCAGAACAATTCTCTGACTATCCGCCCGAAACTCAGTTTGCAGGACAATCATTCCTGGAACACGCTCGACGGAACCAATCTGCTGAACGGTGTGGCTTCCGACCAGGTGACGAGCAACAGCACGAAGGATGCGCTGGCCTACAATGCCGGGCTTGACCTTACTTACCGCCATCGCTTCGTTAAGGAGGGACGTACGCTGTCGGCCATGTTCGGCGGCACATGGTCGAACAACAGCAGCGACACATATACCGATTATCTGAACCGTCTGTACGACACGCAGCAGGAAGACGGCTACAGCCAGTATAAGAAGTCGGCTGTCAAGCAGCAGAGCTATCGCGGAAACTTGATGTTCACGGAAAAGCTTTGGGACAAATTCCAGTTGCAGACGAATTACAAGTTTTCGTATGCCGACAATTCTTCGGACACGAAAACCTACAACAAGTCGACGGTGACCGACCTTTATGACCAGCTTGACGAGAGCATGTCGAATGTCTATCAGTCCGACTATCTGACGCAGTCGGGCGGCATCGGGCTGCGCTATCGCAACGGCGCGTTCAATGCCATGCTGGGCAGCGATTTCCAGTGGGCGAATCTGATGGGCGACCAGGTGTATCCGCAGCCCGAAAGCCTTGACCACCGCTATTTTTCCGTTTTGCCGTCGTTCAATGCCCGCTATTCGCTGAACCGCTCCAATTCGTTTCAGTTCCGCTATCGCAGCAGCTCTTCCGCGCCGTCGGTGAGCGACTTGCAGAGCGTCATCGACAATACGAATCCGCTGTATCTGTCGACAGGTAATCCGGAACTTGACCAGCAAATCAACCATTCGCTGAATTTGCGCTACATACTGACGACCAAATGGAGCCATACGTTGATTGTCATGGCCGGGGCTACGTTCCGCTCCAACTATATTGCCGACAGCACGTTTGTGGCAAAGGAGGACATCGTGCTGTCGCCGTCGGTCACGCTGAACAAGGGGGCACAGTTTACGAAGCCCGTCAATCTTGACGGCTATTACAGTTTCCAGTCGATGCTCACCTACGGGTTTACGCTCGATTTTCTCCGCAGCAACATTAATCTGAGCCTTGCGGCCAACTATGCGAATGCCCCTACGATATTTGACGACAAACTGAGTTATACACGCGAATTGAACCTAATCCCGAAGATAATTGTTGGTAGTAATATCAGCGAGAATCTCGATTTCACGCTCAGTTACTCGGCTACGGTCAATAAAATGATGAGTACGGTGGACCAGACTACTGCAAGCGACTATGTTTGCCATTCGGCGTCAGCCAAGTTGGGATGGACTTTCTGGAAAGGATTTACTTTCCGCAGTACATTCGGATATATCGGCTACGACGGGCTGGAGATGGCCGACAGCGATTATTTCCTTTGGAATGCCTCGTTGGGCAAGAAGTTCCTGAAGAACAATGCCGCCGAGTTGAAAATCGAAGCATTCGATTTGCTGAAGCAAAACCGCGCATTCTCTCATCGGGTGGGCAGCAACTATTATGAATATGTCAACGGCAACGTGCTGGAACCGTATTTCATGCTGACCTTTACCTATGATTTGCGTCTGTAGAAAGAATCATTTATTAATCACTAAAAATAATTGGATTGTTATGAAAAAACTATTGGTTATGGCTGTCGTGGCAATTTTGTTTGTGGGGACAGCATCAGCTCAACGTCATTGTGGTCACGGTAAGCAGATGACAGTGAAAGAACGGGTGGAAATGCTCGATAAGGTGTTGAATCTGACCGATGACCAGGAAAAGAAGGTGACGGAGCTGTTTGAGGCAGTTGAGGCAAAGAACCTGCGCGGAACGGAACGCCGCAGTGAAATGCAGAGCGTTCGTGCGGAGGTGAAAAAACTGTTGACGGAAGAACAGCAGAAACTGTTTGACGACTATTGCAACAATTGCTGTGGCAACAACTGCAAGCAGAACAGCGGATGCTGCCGCAAGTGATTTGTTTTAAATTGGTTATAAGAGAAAAGGGAAAAAGCGCGGCTTTTTCCCTTTCTTGTATGTGAAAATAAAATCAGCAGTCTGATTATTTTACACGGCCGACGTATGAACCGTCGCGAGTGTCAACTTCGATGATTTCACCTGATTCGATGAACAACGGAACACGTACAGTTGCACCTGTTTCAACAGTAGCCGGTTTCAATGTGTTTGTAGCAGTATCACCCTTCAAACCCGGTTCTGTGTAAGTGATTTGTACTTTTGTCTTTTGTGGCATTTCAGCGAAAAGCACAGTTTCTGTAGAAGCGTCGGAAACAACTTCAACGATGTCGCCTTCTTTCATGAATTCCACACCTGTAATCAGGTCTTTGTGGATAGGAATTTGTTCGAAGTTTTCCTGGTTCATGAAGATGAAGTCGCCGCCATCTTCATAAAGATATTGGTACGGACGGCGTTCAACGCGTACGTCTTCGAGCTTTTCACCGATGTTGAAGCGGCGTTCCAAAACGTATCCGTCAACAACGTCTTTCAGCTTTGTACGCATGAAAGTGTTGCCTTTACCTGGTTTTACATGAAGAAATTCGATTACGAAATACAATTTGCCATCCATGCGGATGCAAGTTCCGTTCTTAATGTCTTGAGCGTTAATCATACAATTTTTGTATATAAAAGTTTAATTATTAATCGTTGTTTTGTCGAATGACGGATGCAAAGTTATTATTTTTTCTTGATATGTAAGGAATTATTTGATGAAATTTGAAAAACCGCCAGTGGATTGATTGTATTTGTAGGGCATTTTTGCTAAATTCGCCATCATTAATTTTGAGAAATGATGCGAAGATTTTTTACTATATGCGTGCTGTCGCTGGCTTCAGTTTTTGGGGTGTCGGCGCAGACTCCCGCCGATTCGGCCATGATTGCCGATGCCGGCTGGAAACAGACTGTCGTGGCCAACGGCATCACTGCACAGGAAGCGTCTTTTACATCGCTCTACGGTGTTCCCCAACATGTTGTGATAGTGCGTGTGCTGCCTGATTACGGTTCGATGGAACTGGCACGCCACAATTCGTTTGAAAGGACAAGCAAGGTGGCTTTGCGTGAAGGTGCCGAAGCCGCTATCAATGGCTCTTTTTTCGACAAAAAGGCGCATTCGGTGTGCTTTTTCCAGAAGGATGGGACGGTGATCGACGTGTCGCAGGATGATGTGCTGAAAACCCTTGCCAACGGTGCGGTGGAAATTGACGGCGGGAAATTGGCGATTGTCCGTTGGAACAAGAATATCGAACAGAATTACGATAAGAAAAATTGCGATGTGCTGGCATCCGGTCCGATGCTGGTGTTCGACGGTGAAGACTGCGACATGACGCATTGCAATAAGGCTTTCTACGAAACACGCCATCCGCGCAGTGTGGTGGCAAAGATGAAGAACGGCGAAGTTTGGTTGATTGCCGTCGACGGACGTGCGAAAGGCAATGCCGAGGGCATGAGTCTGCCGCAGCTGCAGCATCTTGTCCGTGTGTTGGGCGCTGACGATGCGCTGAATCTTGACGGCGGCGGTTCGACAACGCTTTGGACATTGCCTTGCGGAGTGATGAACTGTCCGACAGACAACCGCAAGTTTGACCACGGAGGGGAACGGTGTGTGGCTAATTCGCTATTGGTGCGTTAAACGTAAAAACCGACAGAAAATGAGAAATACGTTATTTGTATTCATTGCCACCGTGCTGCTGTTTTCTTGCAGTGGCGGCAAGCAGGGAGAACAGCATGTGGACGATTTTATCTCCGGAACTTATTATGAAATACTCGAAGAAATGCACCGGGGCGGCGACCCGTCGAAGCTGCTTGTGCGTGCAGATTCCTGCCTGGGAGTGCTGCATTCCGACACTTCGGACTTTTTTGTCGGTCTTCAGAGTGTGAAAGGCTATCTCCATCAGATGCAGAACGATACTGCCGGTGCGCGTGTGGATTTTGAAAATGCGTTGGCAGCGATTGACCGCCGGTTGGCAACAGTGGACAGAGTAAGCCTCGACGATGCCTTGAACCGCGCCTATACGTTGTGTATGCTCAACCGCAAGGACGAGGCTTTGCGCTATATCGACAGCTTGAAGTTCACGGCCAACGAATTGCTGATGTTGGGCGGGCAGCTGTCGCCTCACGAACTGATTGAAATGTTCGGTGCCGATAAGGCTGAACTTGACACGGCACAAGTGGAATTATAAAAAGACGAATGACAAATGATTATGCAGAAGTTAGGAAAGTTTTTTTGTAGAATATCGGCAGTAGTTTTGTTGGCCGTTGTTGTAGTGGCGTCGGTTTCCTGTCGAGAGAATGAGCCGCCGAAGGGGGAGAACGAGCGGACACTGTTCATGTATTTTCCCTGGTCGGTCGACCTGACGTCGTTTTTCTATCAGAATGTAAACGACATGAAAAAAGCAATAGCCAACGTCGGGCTGAACAATCAGCGCGTGGTGGTGTATTTTGCCACGTCGGGTACGGCGGCCGAGATGTATGAACTGAAATACGAAAAAGGAAAATGTGTGCAGCAGACGCTGAAAACCTATAGCGGTAACGACGTGACAACGCCGGAGGGCGTGGCCGAAGTGCTGAACGATATGAAGACTTTTGCCCCGGCTAAAAAATATGCCATGACAATCGGCTGCCATGGCATGGGCTGGCTTCCGATAGACAAGGACGAACTGCGCCTGAAATCGGGGTTGAAATACCATTGGGAAATGCCCGGAATGCCCTTGACCCGATATTTTGGAGCGGGAATCGACAAGGAGTATCAGACGGAAATTACCGATTTTGCCGAGGGGCTGAAAATGGCAGGGCTGAAAATGGAGTATATCTTGTTTGACGATTGCTATATGTCGTCCATCGAGGTGGCATATGATTTGCGCGAGGTGACGGACTATCTTGTGGGCTCGACTTGCGAGATAATGGCATTCGGCATGCCGTATGAAAAGATTGGTCCGTATTTGCTGGAAGAGCCGGATTTGGCAGCCGTATGCGATGAGTTCTACAAATTTTATTCCAATTATTCAACACCCTGCGGCACGTTGGCCGTAACCGATTGTCGGGAGGTGGAAAATATGGCGCAGGTGATGAAAGAAATAAATTCCAAATTTACGTTCGACGATTCGCTGATTGACGATGTGCAGCGCTTGGACGGTTACCGGCCTTCGCTGTTCCTCGATTTTGGCGATTATGTGGACCATTTGTGTACCGATGACGCATTGTTGAGCCGCTTCCATCAGCAGTTGGACCGCACGGTGATACACAAAGTGCATACGGAACAATATTATTCCATGTCGATGGGCTTCGTTACCATCCGCACCTTCTCAGGCATTACCGTTTCCGACCCGAGCCAGCACCGCTGGGCTACGAAAAAGACAGAAACCGCCTGGTATCAGGCAACACATTGACTTGGGTTAGTGGTTATGGGTTAGAGGTTAGAGAGTTATCCTAATTTAGTTCGGTTGTCCCTCATCCATAACCCCTAAACGCTAACCCATAACCCCTGTTAATGGTCAATCCCATTACGGGAGAGAATGCCTTGGGTGTAGTAGTGTTTCACTTCCTGCATGTCGGTAACGAGGTCGGCGATGTCGACGAGCGATTGCGGTGCCTTTCGGCCGGTGATGACCACTTCCACATTTTCCGCTCGTTCCCGAAGTGCGGAAAGAACCTCTTCTTCCGTCAGCAAATGAAAGTGGAGGGCAATGCACAGTTCGTCGAGGATGACGACGTCGAATTTGCCTTCCGTCATGATAGCCTTGCAGTGGGCAAGGGCTTCGCGCGCCGTGTCGATGTCGGTCTGTTCCGGCTCCTTGTCGATAAAACAGCCGCGGCCGAGCTGTTCTATCGTGATTTTCCCGAAAGAGTCGTCGGCATTGGCAAACAGTTGTTCGATGCGCGTTTCGTTGTATTTCATTGACTTGACAAACTGTCCGACATAGACCGACTTTCCTGCACAAAGGGCACGTACTGCAAGGCCGAACGCCGCCGTAGTTTTTCCTTTACCGTTGCCGGTGTAAACGTGTATATATCCTTTTTCCATACGATTGCTGAATGACGGTGGTAAAGATACGGCTTTAAATCAAAACCTGCGGAACAGAAAGGGCGGAAAGAAATTGTAAATTCTTAAATTAAATAAAAAAGAGAAGCGAATATTTGTTATTACACTGCAACTATTGTACTTTTACAAACTGAATAAAAAGGGCTGAATTTTCGGTATTGGATTGATGCGTTAAAGAAAGAACAGTTGAAGGCGCTGTGTCGGCTCCTACTACTCTACAAAACATTGATCATTTGCCCATGCGCTGGTTATGTGCCTGTTGGCCATAGGGAAACTGTTCCTAAGGTTTGTATCCTTATTTGCTGGTGATTTCAGCTGCTTTTGTCAATAAATTAATTGTACCAAAACTAAAACCTAACTTAAAAACTATGGAAGCTAAAATTCGTGAACAATTCGCTGCGCGTTTTGGAGAAAAAGGAACTCTTTATGCATCAGCCGGACGTATTAATTTGATTGGTGAACATACGGACTATAACGGTGGTTTCGTATTCCCGGGTGCTATCGACAAGTGCATCATGGCTGAAATTCGTCCGAACGGCACGGACAAGGTGCGTGTCTATTCCATGGACATTGACGAATATGTGGAATTCGGCCTGCGTGAAGAGGGTGCTCCTACTCAGCAATGGGCCCGCTACATTTTTGGCGTTTGCCGCGAAATTCAGAAAAGAGGCGGTGTAGTGAAAGGATTTGACGCGGTGTTTGCAGGCAATGTGCCTCTCGGTGCCGGTCTTTCTTCTTCTGCCGCTTTGGAATCCTGTTTCGCTTTTGCCCTCAACGACTTGTTTAACGACAATAAGATTGACAAATTCGAACTGGCCCGTATCGGTCAGTCGACAGAACATAATTATTGCGGTGTGAACTGCGGTATCATGGACCAGTTCGCATCCGTTTTCGGCAAGAAAAACTGCCTGATGCGTTTGGATTGCCGTTCGATGGAGTTTGAATATTTCCCGTTTGAACCGAAAGGCTACAAACTCGTGTTGGTTGACTCAGTGGTTAAGCACGAATTGGTTGACTCTCCTTACAACAAACGTCGCGAATCGTGCGAACGTGTAGCCAAGATATTGGGCGTTGAAACGCTTCGCGATGCTGAAATGGCTGACCTTGAAGCTAAAAAATCAGAAATCTCCGACGAGGATTACAAGCGTGCCGTTTATGTAATCGGTGAAAAGCAGCGCGTGCTTGACGTGTGCGATGCTTTGAAGAAAGGCGACTATGAAACCGTGGGCAAGCGCATGTATGAAACTCACGAGGGTATGTCGAAACTTTACGAAGTAAGCTGCGAAGAACTCGACTACTTGAATGATATTGCCAAGGAATGCGGTGTAACCGGTTCGCGCATCATGGGCGGCGGCTTCGGTGGCTGTACCATCAACCTGGTGAAGGACGAACTTTACGATAACTTCATTGCTACGGCAAAGAAAAAATTTGCTGGTAAGTACGGTCATGAACCGAAGATTTATGATGTGGTAATTTCTGACGGTGCTCACAGAATCGGATAGGCGTATGATTACGGAATTTAAAAAAGTGGCATCACCGAAGGGTGATGTCACACTCTATAAAATGACCAATGCTGCCGGTGCATCGGTGGTGTTGTCGAGCTTGGGGGCGGGCATTGTTTCGATTGAGGTGCCCGACCGCAACGGCAAGTTGGCGGATGTCGTGCTGGGTTATAAGAATCCGTGTGACTATTACTACGACGGTCCTTGTGCCGGAAAGGTGCCGGGACGTTATGCCAACCGCATTGCCAAAGGCCAGTTCAAACTGGGCGGAAAAGAATATCAGTTGGCCGTCAACAACGGCCCTAACGCATTGCACGGCGGTCCGGAAGGTTTTCAGAACCAGATTTGGAACAGTGCAGTGGAAGGCGACAAGGTGGTGTTCCGCTATACGGCAGCCGACGGAGAAGAAGGTTATCCGGGCACATTGAAAGTGACGGCTTCCTATAGCTGGAGCGATGCCAACGAGCTGACATTGGAACTTCGTGCGGAATCGGACGCACTGACCATTGTCAACCTTACGAACCATGCCTATTTCAACCTGAAGGGCGAAAATGCCGGTTCGGTGCTCGACCATGAATTGTGGCTGGGCTGCGTTTCCTATCTGCCGACCGACGACACGCTGATTCCAACGGGCGAGATTGCTCCCGTGGCAGGAACGCCGATGGACTTTACAGTGGCAAAACCGCTCGGCAGAGACATCAAGCAGGATTTCCCGGCTTTGGTCTATGGCAAAGGCTATGACAACTGTTGGGTGATTGACGGTTGGAACGGAGAATTGAAGAAGGTGGCTGAACTGTCGGAGGCTACAAGCGGGCGCGTGATGGACGTGTTCACTAACCAGCCTGCCGCTCAGGTTTACACCGGCAACTGGCTTGCAGGTTCGCCCGAAAGCAAAAGCGGCCGCAGCTATGAGGACTACGACGGCGTGGCTATCGAATGCCAGGGAATGCCCGACGCTCCGAACAAGCCGCAGTTCCCGTCGCAGGAATTGAAAGCGGGCGAGGTTTATCAACGAGTTATCAAATTTGCATTTAAAACAAAATAAGAATTATGAAACCAACTTTATTTGTATTAGCTGCCGGCATGTGTAGCCGTTATGGAGGTTTGAAGCAATTGGACGGACTTGGTCCTAATGGTGAAACTATCATGGACCATTCAATTTATGATGCAATCCAAAGCGGATTCGGGAAAGTAGTATTTGTTATCCGCAAAGATTTTGAAAAGGATTTCCGTGAAAAGATTTTGTCAAAATATGAAAATCATATTCCGGTGGAAGTGGTATTCCAGTCGCTTGACGCACTTCCTGAAGGATTCACTTGCCCGGCTGACCGCGTTAAACCGTGGGGTACCAACCACGCCGTTCTGATGGGTAAGGACGTTATCAAGGAACCGTTTGCCATCATCAATGCCGACGACTTCTACGGCCGCGACAGTTTTGCCGTAATGGCGAAGGAACTGATGGCTATGGAAGGCAAGAAGAACCAGTACTGCATGGTCGGTTTCCGCGTGGGCAACACGATGTCGGAAAGCGGAACAGTGGCTCGTGGCGTGTGCGTGACGAAGGACGGTTTCCTGACAGATGTCGTTGAACGTACGGCTATCGGTTACAAGGAAGACGGACGTATCGCTTTCACGGACGAAAACGGCGTTGAGCAGATTCTTGCTCCGGAAACTCCGGTTTCCATGAACCTTTGGGGCTTCACTCCCGACTATTTTGACTACTCGGAAGAATATTTCAAAAAGTTCCTCAGTGAAAACATTGGCAATCTGAAGGCAGAATTCTTTATTCCGTTGGTTGTAAACGAATTGATTAAATCTGGCAAAGCTACGGTTAAGGTGCTCGACACTACTTCAAAATGGTTTGGCGTAACTTATGCTGCCGACCGTCCTGCCGTAGTTGAAAAATTTGCCGAACTCCACGCCAACGGCGAGTATCCGCAGAACATGTTCAAATAATAGCGAACAAAATAAATAGACAAAACCCCGAATCTTGATAGGTTCGGGGTTTTCTTGTTATATCTAATATACGATGCTTAAATATTGTTTATTCTTCGGAATTTCCTTTCTCATGTTGTTCCAGAAAGAAACGCTTTTGTTCCTCAATAGCTCTGCGTAGTTCTTCTTCAGTCGGCATATATGCCATGTATTTTGAAGCAAACAGTTGTTCACTATTGTGTAGTACTGAATATTTGGCGATGGTCTTGTCCGTATTTGTACAAAGTAGAATACCTATAGTTGGGTTATCACTATCGTCTTTTACTAAATCATCATACATGCGTACATACATATCCAATTGCCCGACATCTTGATGAGTCAATTCATGAGTTTTTAACTCAAATAAAACATAACGCTTTAGCTTAATATTATAGAAAACAAGATCGATATAATAATCTGCTGTGTCTGTTATGATGTGCTTTTGTCTGTCAACAAAGGCAAAGCCTCGTCCTAATTCCATTATGAATTGTTCCAAATTATTGATAAGGGCTTGCTCTAATTCGCTTTCATCGAATTTAGAATCTTTGCGAAACCCTAAAAATTCAGCAATGACGGGACTCTTTACATATTCTTGGGGATCATTCTCTTCAATTATAGGTTTTGGTAGTGTCAAATTTTCTCGATAACAAGCCATGCGACGACCATAGTATTGAGTTCCTATGTTTCGACTTAATGTTCGCACACTCCACATTTGTTCAGAAGCTTCTTTTAAATACCATTCTCTTGCTTTCGGGTCTGCTTCATTCATGATACGTCTGATATGTGACCAAGTTAGATTGTGAACACATGTGTTCACAATCTCTAAATCCTTGAAGCATAAGTAAAATTGACGGTAATATTCCAAATTACGTTTACTGTAGCTGTTTCCGTATAAAGGAGATAGTTGTTCTGCCAACGTTGCGATAAGTCGTTTGCCGTACTTCGCTCTTTGTTCTCCATGTTGCTCTTCTTCGACAATACGGCGTCCGATATTCCAATATGTTTGAATTATAATTTGATTGGCAGAAGCATAGGCTTGACTTCGTCCGTGTTCGATGATTTGTCTAAGATCTTCGATTACACCATTTTTTTGAGTATCGGAGATGATATTTGGCTTATTGTCTTCCATTTTGTATAGAGAACTAAATTCGTATCGTGTTTAATTTTGAATCATTTGATTGGTAATAATCAATGATTTAATGTTTAGCTGTTAGTCGGTTGTTTCGGCTGTTTTTTGACGAGGACTTTGTCGATGCGGGCGCCGTCCATGTCGACGATTTCGAGGTGGAGGTCCTGCCATTGAAGGGTTTCGCCGCTTTGGGGAACGTGCTGAATCTGTTGCAGGATAAGTCCGCCGAGGGTGTGGCATTCGATGTCCTCCAGCAGGTCGGCGTGGTTGAAGTAGCAGAGGAAGTCGTAGAGCGGGCATTGTCCGTCGACGAGCCAGCCGTCGCTGTTCGTGCGCTTGATGATGTCGGGTTCCTTTCGCGTGTCGTCCATTGTGCCGACCAGTCCTTCGAGAATGT
The DNA here is from genome assembly GCA_900548875.1 of uncultured Porphyromonadaceae bacterium. Classification (GTDB taxonomy): domain Bacteria; phylum Bacteroidota; class Bacteroidia; order Bacteroidales; family Muribaculaceae; genus Limisoma. The sequence goes on from URMA01000003.1 coordinate 19,929, forward strand.
CGCGCAGGGTGATGATGCCCACACAGGCTCCGAACTCGTCGCAAACGAGGGCTCGGCTGATGTGTTTGACTTTCATTTCCTCCAATGTCTTGTAGACGTCCATGTCTTCATGGAAAAACGTGGCCTGACGGGTGAGCGAAGCGAGGTTGAAGTCGGTTTCCGACAGGTGGAGCACCAGGTCCTTGAGATTGACCACACCTTTCACACGGCTGAGGTCGCCGTCTTCGGTCACGGGATAGAATTCATAGAGGTGTTCGCCCATCACTCTCTTTACGTCATCGGAGGTCATGTCGAGTTCGAGTGACACGATGTCGCTCTTATGTGTCATTATCGTGCCGAGTTTCAGGTCGCCGAGCAGGAACACGCGTTCCACGATGTCCTGTTCAACGGGCTTTACTTCGCCGTCTTCCGTGCCTTCCTGTATGATTGTCTTGATTTCTTCTTCAGTCACTTTGCTTTCCGCATTCTTGACACCCAGCAGGTCAATCACCAGCTCCGTGCTTTTGGCAAGCAGCCACACGAATGGATGGGCGATTTTCGACAGTGCCGACATGGGACGCGCCACCATTTTTGCCGCTTTTTCGGCTACGCTCAGACCGATGCGTTTCGGCACAAGTTCTCCGAAGATAATTGAAAGATAGGTGACGATAATGACGATAACGGCCTGTGCCAGAGTTGGTGCGTAGCTTACCGACACTCCCCAACTTATCAGCAGGTCGCTGAAATTGCCGGCTATTTTGCTGCCTGAATAGATACCGGTGAGGATTCCGATGAGTGTGATGCCTATCTGTACGGTCGAGAGAAAACGGTCGGGATCCTCGGCAAGTTTGAGAGCCGTGCGGGCCGATTTGCTGCCGTTTTTAATATCTGTATTTAGTCGGGATTTGCGTGCTGAAATAAGGGCCACTTCCGAGAGGGCGAAAATACCGTTTAAAAGAATAAGTCCAATAATGATGAAAATCTCGTTCATGTAAATGTGTGTGTCTAATTTGTAACAAAATTAGAACAACTGCCCCCGCAATAAAAAACTTTTCCGTAGAATTATAGAGATTTAACAAATGGAGATGGGGTATAAGTTAGGGGTTATGGGTTAGAGGTTATGGGTTAGGGCATAACATGTCTGGCTTTTTTATCTGTACACAATAATTTCTCTAACCTCTAACCCATAATCTCTAACCCCATCGGACTATTCTCCTCCGTCGCGGGGGGTGACGATGGTATGTTTTTGCAGATAGTCGTTGAACGCCTTTTTGTAGGTGTCGGAAATGGGAATGTACTTTTTCCCGAACACGATGCGGTTGCGTTCGATGACGTTGATTTTCGACATCTGAACAATGAACGAGCGGTGTACGCGGATGAATTTGTCGGCCGGCAGCCGCTGCTCAATGGTCTTCATGTTCATAAGCGAAAGAATGCAGTTGGGTGAATCCTCCGTGTAGATTTTCACGTAGTCCTTCAGTCCTTCGATGTAGGTGATTTTCGATATGTCGATTTGAATCAGCTTGTATTCGCTTTTCACGATGATGAACTGCTGCTCGTCCTCCTTTTCCGCTGCAAGGCGTGCCTTTTCGTTAAGTTCGGCCCATACCAGTGCGCGGTTTGCCGCGTTGAGAAATTCGCTGTAGCTGACCGGCTTCAGCAAATAGTCGATGGCATTGTGGCGGAAGCCTTCGATGGCATACTGCTCGAAAGCCGTCACGAAAATGATGCGGCATTCCGGCGGAATGACTTTGGCAAATTCAATGCCGTTCAGTTCCGGCATCTGGATGTCGAGAAACACCAGGTCGACTTTTCTGTCGATAATCGAGCGGACGGCTTCCGATGCCGATGCATAGGAGTTCTCGAGTTCAAGAAAAGGTGTTTTCTTGACAAAACTGCAAATCAGTTCGCGTGCCAGAGGTTCATCGTCGATGACACTGCATTTCAATGTAATGTTCATGCGTGTGAGTGTTTATAATTCAATTTGTAAATCCGAAACGTATTTGTCGCCCACCACTCCCGACTGGAAGCTGTGGCGGCCTTCGTAGAGCAGCGAAAGTTGTCGCGACAGGTTCGACAGTCCGATTCCCGAGCCGCTTTTGTCGGATTCCGGTTTCGGGAAATGGCTGTTTTCCACATGACAGCGTACAACATTGCCGTTGACCGTCATTTTGATGCTGATTTCCGAGGGTTTGGTGCTGCTTACTCCGTGTTTGAAGGCATTTTCCACCATGGAAATGAACATCAGAGGTGCTATTTTCAAATGGCTGACATTTTCTTCCGGAATATCGACCGTGAGTTTCACGTTGCTGCCAAACCGGAGTCGCATCAGTTCGATGTAGCTGCGCATGAAGTTCAGTTCCTTGTCGAGAGTCACTTCCTTCTTGTTGTTCTCATAAAGCGTATAGCGCAGCAGCTTGCTGAGTTCGTGCACTGTCTGTTGAGCCTTGTCCTTGTCAATTTCAATCAGCGCGTAAATGTTGTTGAGCGTGTTGAACAGAAAGTGCGGATTCAGCTGGTTCTTCAGGTTGCGGAGTTCCATTTCACGCTGTTCGCTGATGACTTTTTCCTTCATCTTTTCAATCTTTGCCCATCGCATGCTGAATTTCAACGCAACGCTCAGCCCAGTGGTGAGGATAATCATGGCAAACTCGCGCGTGATCGACCCAATGAAGAAAAGCTCGTCGTGGAAATGTTCATTATGACCGTGTTTCTCCGGAAAATCCGGATTGTGGACAAAGAATAGATACTGAATGACCACCATCAGCATTACCATGACAATGGCCGTCAGCAGTGACAGCACAATATAGGCGAATGTCTTTTTCCTGAACAGATAGCGGTCAATGAGGAAAAAGTAGTTGAAATAGAAGGTGATGATGCATAGAAGGGTGTGAATGTATATTCCATAATTCACAGGGCGGGTATTTCCCAGACTGAAGAAAAATTCTGGAATAACAAACACCATCGTAAGGACAATCACCTGAATCAAGAGGTCCAGAGCCTTGGCTTTGTTGGGCAAATCAATTCTATTCATATCTCAAAGCTTCGATAGGGTCGAGTGCTGCGGCTTTCTTTGCCGGATACCAGCCGAAGAACACGCCGGTAACGGTGCACACTACAAAAGACAAAACTACAGAATATAATTGAATTGACACAGGCCAGTTCAATAAAAATTTAACGGCAAGCGATGCTCCGGCTCCGAAAAGGATGCCGATGATGCCGCCGGTGATGCTGATGATGATGGATTCGATGAGAAATTGTGTCAGAATGTCGATTCCACGTGCGCCGATACTCATGCGCAGACCGATTTCACGTGTGCGTTCCGTCACCGACACCAGCATGATGTTCATAATGCCGATACCGCCTACCAGCAATGAAATGCCGGCAACGCAGGCGAGCAGCAGCGTCATCATTTCGCTCGTGGAGTTCAGCATATCGCTCAATTCCTGTTGCGAACGGATGTCGTAGTCCCGGTCGCTGTCGTCTTTAATCTTGTGGTTGCGGTTCAGGATATTGCTGATTTCGTCCGTGGCCTCTTCTGTCATTTCTTCGCTGAGAGCCGAAGCGAAGATGCCCTGGATGTAGTCAATGGCCAGAATACGCTTCATGACAGTGGTGTAGGGGGCTATCACGATGTCGTCCTGGTCCTGTCCCATGCTGTTGTAGCCTTTCGATTCAAGCAGTCCGACGACGGTCATTGGGATAGAGTTGAATCGTATGACACGTCCGATGGGATTTTCTCCGTTCGGGAAAAGGTTGTCGGCTACGGTTTTTCCGATGATGCACACTTTGGCTGCGCGCTTGACATCGACATCGCTGAAAGAAGTGCCCTCCTGCACTTTCAACTGGCGTATTTCCAGATATTCCGGCGTCGCGCCTTCTATGCTCGACGGGTAGTTGTTGGCACCGCAGATAAATTGTCCCTGGCTGCTCACCATCGGCGATACGGCGGCAACAAATTTGGCTTCGTCGCGGATGTTTTCGTAGTCGACCACTTTCAGCGTCTGCATGTCGTCGGAACTTTGGCGCACACCGCCGCGTTCCATGTTTCCCGGATGAATCATGATCATGTTGCTTCCCATCTCTGAAATCTGCTTTTTGATACTGTCCTTCGAGCCTTGTCCGATGGCAAGCATGGTGATGACCGACCCGACACCGATAATGATGCCAAGCATGGTGAGAAAACACCTCATTTTATTGTTGTTCAACGCTTTCAGCGCGATTTTGAACAAGTTGCTTAAATTCATAATGGTTTAATCGTTAAGAGTGGGTAATGCCTTGTAGGCTTCTTCGGCCGAAGCCGGATGCGGGTTACGTTCGTCGGAAATGATTTTCCCGTCGCGCAGCACGATGTTCCGGCTGCTGTAGGCGGAAAGTTCGGGATTGTGGGTGACGAACACAATGGTGCTGCCTTTGCGGTGAAGCTCCTGAAACAGCATAAGGATGCTGAACGACGTGCGTGTGTCGAGGTTACCGGTAGCTTCGTCGGCAAGAATCAGCACGGGGTGGTTGACCAGTGCGCGGGCAATGGCCACACGCTGCTGCTGTCCGCCCGACATCTGGTTCGACTTGTGCATCTTGCGTTCCTGGAGCCCGACGGCGTCGAGTGCGTCCGATGCACGTTGCCGGCGTTCCTTTGCCGTCACTCCTGAATTGTAGAGCAGGGGAAGCTCCACGTTTTCCAGAGCCGTGGTTTTGGGCAGCAGGTTGTAGTTCTGGAAGACGAAGCCGATTTTCCGGTTTCTGATCCAGGCACGTTCGTTTTTGCCCATCGCGCTCACGGCGGTGCCGTCGATGTAGTATTCTCCGGCAGTGGGAGTGTCGAGGCAGCCGAGGATGTTGAGCAGGGTGGATTTGCCGGACCCCGACGTACCCATGATGGTCACAAATTCTCCCTCTTCGATGGAAAAGGATATTTTGCGCAGGGCATGTACGGTTTCACTGCCTACCGTGAAGTCGCGGCGTATATTTTCAAGTCGGATGATTTCCTTCATTTTACGAAAATTTAGTTTTTCTTCTCATTTCCTCCCGGGCGTTTTGGCATGAACGGACTTTCTTCTCCGTTGCTTTCCGTCGGTGCGGCCGGCATGGCGTTCGTGTAGTCGATGGCAACGGTGTCGCCCTTGTTCAGTCCGGACTTTATTTCCACATTCACGCCGTTGCTGGCTCCGGTTTCAACGGCTACCGGATAAAGCTGGTTGTTGCGTACTACCCAAACGACATGCTTGGCGTTTTCGGGTGCTTCGCCGGCAGGCTGGGGCAGGGTGGTGTCGTCGAATGTTTTGGGTGAAAATTTCAATGCCCCTGCCGGAACGGCGAGAATATTGTCGGCTTCAGCCGTATAGATGGTAAGGTTGGCGGTCAGTCCCGGAATGAGCTTGTGGTCGGTGTTGCTTGTTGAAACAACCACTTCGTAGGTGACAACGTTCGATTCCGTTGTCGGGTTCAGGCGCACCTGTGTCACCTTGCCCGAGAACAGGTCATCGGGATAGGCATCGACGGTGAAGGTCACGTTCTGACCCACTTTTACCTGGCCTATGTCGGCTTCATCCACATCGCCGATTACCTGCATGTTGTCGAGGTCGGCGATTGTAAAGATGTTGGCTACTTCCATGTTGGCAACGACTGTCTGTCCGATTTCCACTTCTCGCGAGATGATGATTCCGTCGATTGGCGCATAGATTTCTGCATAGCCCAGATTTTCGGTTGCCTTCACGCGGTCGGCCTTGCTTTTTTCGTAATTGAGCTTGGCCACTGTATATGCGTTTTCCGACGTTTCAAACTCATAGTCGCTGATGAGTTTCTTGTCGTGCAGTTCCTTGTCGCGCAAATAGTTGGTTTTTTGGTATTCAAAAGTTGCGCGTGCACTTTCCATGTTGGCATTGGCGGCGTCGACTTCGCTTTCGAGGAGCGTCTTGTCGATTTCAGCAATCAGGTCACCTTTCTTGACGATGGAGTTGTAGTCGGCATAGAGTTTTGCCACTTCACCGGTCACCTGTGTACCGACGTCCACCTGTGTGACACTTTCCAGTGTGCCGGTGGCGGTCACGGTTTCCTTGATACTGCCCGTGAATACGGTGGCAGTTTCCAGTGATATTTTTTGCTTGTTGGAGCAGGATGTCACGGCAGTAGCCATCAGCACTGCTGCTATGATGCTTGTTTTGGCTGTAAGTTTCATATTTCTTTTCGTTTTGTTTACAAAGTGATTTGACTCGTTTGATAGAATTCCAGCAGACGGATGTTGAGGATAGCCATGTATTTGGCCTGAAGTTGTTCCTGCAAGGCGTTGAGCAACGTGTTGTGCGACGATATGAGGTCAAGCGTGTTGATGAGTCCCAGTCGGAACTGTTCGTTGACGAGTTCGTCGGTCAGACGGGCGCTTTTCACCTGCTGGCTACAGCTTTCAAACTGAGCCTGTGCGTTGGTGGCGTCGATGTAGATGCTTTCGATGGTTTGCGAAAGCGTATTTGTGGCACTTTCTATTTCGAGTTCGGCGTTCAGCTTTTCGATTTTTGCCTGTGTCACTGCCGTCTTGTTCTTGCGGTTGTCGAGCAGAGGTATGCTGAGCGTCAGGGCTATTTGTTCGTTGAAATTGTTACGGAACTGGGTGCCGAAGTTGCCGTATCCTGCCGATGAGTTAGCCGAACCGACGCTTGCGTTCAGCGACAGTTGCGGATAGTAGCCGCCTTTGGCAATCTTTTCACTGTAGTCGCTGGCATGCGACGAGAGCTGGTATTGCTTGAGGGCCGGAACCCATGAGCAGGCCGTGTGGAACACTTCCACCTTTTCCGGCAGCGGTGCGAGCACCTCCTCATCTTTGAAATCCGGATAAACGATGTCGAAATCCGTTGTTATGTCAAGTTCCAGCAGCTTTTTCAATTCCATTTTAGCTGTGGCGAACGACGACTCCGCCGAAGTCAGGCTGTAGCGGTCCGTGTGATACTGCGATTCGATTTGGGAATAGTCGACGCGCGACATCTTGCCCGAATTCATCAGTGCTTCAGCACGTTCTTTCTGATACTCGCTTACCGCCAAATTCTGCTTGGCGATTTCTATTGATTCTTTGGCATAGAGGATATTCAGATATTTGGCGAGAATTTCCGTCTGAAGCGTATAGCGGTAGTCGTCGATGCCCAGCTCTGCAATTTGCTGCTGCAGTTCGTCCTGTTTTATCTGGTTGCGGCGGATATTGCCGTTGAACACGATCCACGATGCGTTCAGCCCATAGGTGCCGGCATAGATGTTATGGTCGGAATTGTCGGCAGGGCTCGGATAGTTGGTAAGTCCTTGTGTGGTAGAAAAGTCAAGTGTCGGCTGCCACATGGCTTTGGATGCCAGCAGGGTGGCGTCGCTCGACTCCTTGTCAAGCTGTTTCTGTTGCAGGCTGATATTGTTTTCGTAGGCATATTCCAGGCAGCGGTCGAAATCCCACGGTTGGCCTATGCTGTCGGGGACGGCTCCAAACATGGAAACAGCCCCGGCATAGACTGTCAAACCCAAACATATCAAATCTTTGTTTACCTTATTCATATTCTGTTCATTTTAAATCTGGTACAAAATTATTTTGCTGAAAAAGCATCTGCAAACGAAATAGATTAACCGCTTTCTTGTGGGTTGATTTATTGTTAAAATGGCGATGATTTGGGCAGGACGATGAGGCTCGGTTAATCGGTGTTAACCCCAGAAGGGGCAAAAATCGGTTCGTCGGACATTTTGGCCGTTTTGTCGAAATGTTTGTTGGGTTATGAGTCGGCGGTCCGGGATTGTGACTCTGTAAACCTTTAACGCGTCTTTCCAATTTTGCCTTATCAGCAAAAAAAGTTTGCTCTATCAGCAAAAAAGTACTACTGCAACGATTTCATTTTTGCTCTATCAGCAAAAAGATTTGTCGTAACAGCAATTTTTACATTTTTCAACGTCTGAAATTTCTTGTTTTACTGTGATTTTATTTCCTTTATTCAGCATTTTCTCGATCATTTTCCCATTATATACTACCATATACACCTCCACGGAAGCAAGTATGCCGTTTCTTTTCTTGCATAAATTAAGGTAAGGTTTATTACCCCACGTATCCATACAACAAATTTGACAATTCTAAATCAACTTAATACTAACCTTTAACATTTAAACCAAATGAAACAGAAGCGAATTACTTTCTTTCTTATTGTTTTGGTCGCTATGCTGCTGTTCCCCGGCAGGACAGCCTTTGCTACCAATCATGACCATAGTGGTTGGAATAGTTTAAGCGATCCTGTATTATCTATTTCAACCGGCAATTTTTATTTGGAGCAATCCAGTCGTTCGATATTCAATTTATCTGTAAAAGGAGATGTTTGTTTGTGTCTTAACGGATACAGCCTCGAAAGTGTTGAAATCATAGTGTATGGCAATTTGACACTTTGCAGTTGCCGCGACAGTGGAGATGAAAGCATTGGCTATGGTTTAGTCTCAGCTAATTTTATTGTATATGAAGGTGCAACTCTTAATCTCTCGGATATTACGATTGAAGGGTCGATACGATCTTTTGGAACAATAAATATGGAAAGCGGAACTGTGCGTGGACGTGTGGAACTTATAGGGACTTCTTCTTCCTTAAAAATGTCGGGTGGAAAAATCACCGGCGGTGAGGGCGAAAACGGAGGAGGTTTGTCGATAAATGGAGGTAAAGCCGAACTCTCAGGAGGTGAAATTTCTGGCAACAGTGCCACTAAGGGTGGTGGCATATATATCGGGGCGGATGAAGCCGGAAATATGGGCTCATTAACGATTCTGCAAAATATGGACATCACCAACAACTCGGCTTCCTTTGGTGGCGGAATTTATGCAAATGGAGATGTAACCATCCAAGATGTTACTATCAGTGGTAACACGGCTACGCAGGACGGCGGAGGATTATATTTCGGCTCGGATGCCGACAGTACACCCTTGAAGGCATATCTGAAATTGAATAACGGAACTATTACAGACAACAAGGCATTACGAAACGGTGGAGGAATGTATATCGGAACGTATGACAAGATGAAGAATAGTGCCATATCAATCCATGATAGAATGTACATTACTCACAATTCTGCTTCCTGTGGTGGCGGAGTTTATGCTACTGGCGATTTCGCCGTCAGTGGATGTACGATCAGTGATAATACGGCTACGCAGGACGGCGGAGGATTATATTTCGGCTCGGCTGCTGACGGAACATCCTCTTCTGGCCAATTATTGGTATATTACGGAAATATCCAAAACAATATTGCATCACAAAATGGCGGAGGAATATATTTCGGAGTAAATGACGATGGAGACAAGGGGACTATAACAATTCGTAGAGATATGAATATTTCCAATAACTCGGCTTCCTTTGGTGGCGGAATTTATGCTATTGGCAATGTATACATGGAGGAAGGAAATATCAGCAACAACACTGCCTTGCAGGGTGGCGGTGGAGTCTATTGTCACAAAAAAATCACACTTGATAGAGGTAGCTCAATATCCGGCAACATTGCAGCCGGCAAAAGCAACGGATTCGAATTACACGACAGTTCGGCTGAAATGCATTCAATTTATGGCTATCTGCAGGAAGGCTATGTTCTGAATGGCGGATCGTTCACAATTGATGGCGGTTATTTTGCCGAGAATCTTGAACAGCTTGTAAAGAACGATATCGTCATCGTTGACATCTCCCAATTGGGGACGGATTTTGATCCTTTTTATAAAGAAGGATATCCGTTTGCTGCTTATAAAAGCGTCGCAGAAAGGCTATCGGTTGCGGAAAATATTGTCTATGACGGTGAGCCTATTGCATTTCACGAGGATTTCTACGTGCCATTACCTTTCCAGAGTATATTGTGTTACTACTCAGTGAAAGGCGAAGAAAATTTTATAGAGGGGCTTCCCGTAAATGTCGGCGATTATGTGATAAAAATAATTGGATTAGCTTTTGGTGATGGCAACTATTGGAATTACTATACAACCACCTTTGAACTTACCATACACCAAGCCACTCCAACTTATACGTTGCCTACAGGCATTATAGCCATAGTGGGTTTGCCGTTCTCCGAGATACCGTTGCCTGAAGGCTGGAGTTGGAAGAACGGAAATGTCATATCGCAGTGGACGGGTATGGTAAACTGTTGGGTGATTTATACCCCTAACGATCCGAACTACGCCACAGTTGAAGAGGAATTGGAGGTGACGGTAATTGAGGCTTCGTCTGAAACGCATCACGACGGTTGGCTGACGTTGCAATCCGATGGAAAGATGTCAGGCGGTGCGGAAAGCTCACCCGTACGCTACTATCTGACCGAAGACACGAAGCTCGACTCGGACATCGTGCTGACAAACGGTTACGCCGTTCTTTGTCTGAATGGCTACAAACTGACCGGTACAGGCACAGGTTCCGTCATCACCGTACAGGGAGGCGCCCATCTGACCGTGTGCGACTGCATGGAAGGCAGCCAAACTCCGGAACATCAGCATAACTATTACGTAGCTGGCAATGGTTTATGGACCTTCTACGACGGCGAACTTCCTGGCTATGTTTCAGCCGGTGCAACGACGGGAACTGTGCAGGGTGGTGTTATCACCGGAGGTATAGGTTCGGTGTCTGATAGTTATATACGTGGCGGAGGCATATTTGTTACAAACGGAACGCTCACTCTGGAAAGTGGGACTGTGGCAGGTAATTCTGCCTTTACACGCGACGGAAATGGGAACGGTTCCGGTGCCGGCATTTACATGTTAACAAATAGCACTCTAACCATGACAGGCGGCTCAGTAGCCGGAAATGTTTCCGACGGTTCGGGTGCTGGTATATGTGCCAACGACGGTGCCACATTTAATTTTCAGGACGGCGAAATCATCGGAAACAACTCTAATGGCAGTGGTGGTGGTATACTAATGAACACCAACACCACGTTCAATATGTCAGGAGGCGAAATCACCGGGAACTGGGCCAATGTCAATGGTGGTGGTATAATGGTGAGCACCAACACCACGTTCAATATGTCAGGAGGCGAAATCACCGGAAACAACTCCAATGGCAATGGTGGTGGTGTAATGGTGAACAACAACACCACGTTCAACATGTCGGGAGGCCTGATTTATGGGAATGAGGCAGCGAGTGGAACGGAACTGTCCACCTACGGAACAAGCACCATTACCGGAGGAATGATAGACGGAACTATCCGTCGTGCGGCAGGAAGTCTTGATTTCTGGGGAGGCTACCATAATATTACTGAGTTGTACTACGGCCAAGGCAACAGACCGAAGGTGATGGGCGGTTACTTCACGGATGTGTCCTATGATCAGGTGGCGGGTTGGGTTATCGGTGGCTACACCATGGTGCAGATTGATGCACAGTTTGGCGACAGCGACTACAAGGAGGCTTACCCGTGGGCGGTTTATGCGCTCGATGAAACGAGAATAACAGCTACAGTGGCCGACAACATCAAGTACGACGGCGAGCCCGTGGCACAAGGTGAGGACTTTACTCTTACGGGCACGGACGGTCTGAAACTCAATTATACCTATACGTCCGAAGGTAGTGAAGACAAATTCATCGGACTCCCTGTCAACACTGGGGCGTACACTGTCGGTGTGGCAGGCCTCGACGATGCCACGAAAACCTGTTATACGACCTCTTTCGAACTTAGCATAGCCAAAGGTGAATGGACGGGAGAGACAACTGTAGAGGGTACGATAGAAGCAGGTGTCGCCAGCAGTGTCATGCTTCCTGTCACTCCCGAAGATGCCACTTTTGGTATGGCGAATGGAGATCCCGAAGTGAAAGGCCTTTCGATTGCCGACAATCAACTCATATATTTAGGCGGTAGCGGAATTGAGGTTGGAAAGACCTACAACGTCACCATACCGGTGTCATCGTCCAACTATCTGGACTATGAAATCCTTGTGACCCTGACGGGTATTGACTCGGGCAGTATCAGTCAAACGGCGGCCGACGGCTCTTTCCGACTGGTGGGCATGAGAGGTTGGCTGCGCATTCTTGACTCTGATGAGGAGGCTACAGTCTACAATGCAGCGGGTACAGCCGTATATCGCGGACTAGAACGCACTGTCTATGTCCCGGCAGGTGTTTACCTTGTTCGTATTGGAGCAAAAGTTGAACGTGTGATTGTCAGATAAAAGCGACCAAATATCCCTTTAAATCGGGCTGGGGAACATCTGTTTCCCGGCCCGATTTATAATTACAGGTTAGGGAGATGGCAGGTAAGCTGCTCGGGGCAGAATTTATTTTTTGACACGAGAACATATTCTGGGTTATAGGTTATGGGTTAGAGTTGTCAGCCGTTTTGGGGTGACAAACAGGACAACTTCTGTTCTTGTGTTCTTCTGTCAAAAATTAACTTTAGTGTATCTTTGGATGAGATAAGAGGCGGTTCGGCATAGTCAAATCTGAAAACTGCGTTTTCGTTTGTCTCTGCGCTCAGCTTTTGCTATCTTTGGATAAGATAGGAGGCGGCTCGGGATAAAAAATAATTGAAACAAGTTTCATTATTTTTTTTCTCCGCTCATCTTTCATTATCTTTGCAACATGGGACGAATATTGGCAATCGATTATGGTCGGAAACGCAGCGGCATAGCTGTGACCGACACTTTGAAAATTGTGGCAAACGGGCTGACGACAGTGGCTTCACATACTCTTCTTGATTTTCTGAAAAATTATCTGGCGAAAGAACCGGTGGAGAGAATCATCGTCGGACTGCCGAAGCAGATGAACAACCAACCGTCGGAAAACATGCGCTATATCGTGCCGTTTGTCAACAAGTTGAAGAAGGATCTGCCCGAAGTTCCCGTAGAAATGTACGACGAGCGCTTTACGTCGGTACTTGCCCACAAGGCGATGCTCGACGGTGGGATGAAGAAAATGGCACGGCGCGACAAGGCGATTGTCGATGAAATTTCGGCAACAATTATTTTGAACGATTATTTACAAAGCATACATAGCAAATTATGATATTACCGATTTATCTGTACGGACAACCTGTGCTCCGCAAGGAGGCAGAGGAGTTGACCACCGACTATCCGAAACTGAAGGAACTGGTGGCCGACATGTATGAAACGATGTACGAATCCGACGGTGTGGGACTTGCTGCACCGCAAGTGGGCCTTTCTATCCGCCTGATTGTGATAGATGCCGATGTGCTGAAGGATACTTTCCCGGAACTGGAAGGTGTGAAGCTGACGCTGGTCAATCCGGAACTTGATATTCTGGAGGATGGCGCAAAGGTAACACGCGAGGAGGGTTGCCTGAGTGTGCCGGGACTGCACGAGCCGGTGACGCGCTATGAAAAGGTTCGCCTCAACTGGTTGGACGAAAACTTTGAGGAACATGAGCAGGTGTTCGAGGGTTTCCTTGCACGCATTATCCAGCATGAGTATGACCATCTGGACGGAACGCTCTACACCGACCGACTGTCGCCGATTCGCAAACAGCTTATCCGCAATAAGCTGCACAACATTGCCGAGGGAAAGGTGCGTTGCGACTATAAGGTGAAACAGCAGAAACCCGGCAGACGATAAGACTGTAATCACATAACATCAACCACAACATAACTTATGGCTGACGACAAGAAAGTTATATTCTCAATGGTGGGCGTGAGCAAAATCTACCCGCCGCAAAAACAAGTTTTGAAGAACATTTATCTGTCGTTCTTCTATGGTGCCAAAATCGGCATCATCGGTCTGAACGGTTCGGGTAAGTCTACCTTGTTGAAAATCATTGCCGGAATCGACAAGCAGTATCAGGGCGAAGTCGTATTTTCGCCGGGATATTCGGTGGGCTATCTGGAACAGGAGCCGAAACTCGATCCGGACAAGACGGTGAAGGAAGTCGTGCAGGAAGGTGTGCAGCCTGTGCTCGACCTTTTGGCGGAGTTCGACAAGGTGAACGAAAGTTTTGCCGACCCCGATGTGCTGGAAGACCCTGACAAGATGGAGAAACTCATCAACCGTCAGGCGGAACTTCAGGACAAGCTGGATGCCGCCGATGCGTGGAATCTTGACAACAAGCTCGAACGTGCGATGGATGCGCTCCGCTGTCCGCCTGAAGACCAGAGCGTGGCTACGCTTTCCGGTGGCGAGCGCCGCCGTGTGGCCCTCTGCCGTCTGTTGCTCCAGAACCCCGACGTGCTGCTGCTCGACGAGCCGACCAACCACTTGGACGCTGAATCAATCGACTGGCTGGAACAGCATCTGCAACAATATAAGGGTACGGTAATTGCCATCACCCACGACCGCTACTTCCTCGACCATGTGGCCGGCTGGATTCTCGAACTCGACCGCGGCGAGGGTATTCCTTGGAAAGGCAACTACAGCTCTTGGCTCGAACAGAAAACCAAACGTATGGCGCAGGAGGAAAAGCAGGCAAGCAAGCGGCGCAAGACGTTGGAGCGCGAGTTGGAATGGATTCACATGGCTCCGAAAGCCCGTCATGCAAAAGGCAAGGCCCGTCTGTCGAGCTACGACCGACTGCTGAACGAAGACCAGAAAGAGCGTGAAGAAAAACTTGAAATCTTTATCCCGAACGGTCCGCGTCTGGGTAACAAGGTTATCGAAGCTCAGCATGTGGCGAAGGCTTACGGCGACAAGATATTGTTCGACGACCTCAACTTTATGCTTCCGCCGAACGGCATTGTGGGCGTTATCGGTCCGAACGGCGCCGGCAAGACTACGCTGTTCAAGTTGATTATGGGACTGGAAAAGGCCGATAAGGGTACGTTTGAAGTGGGCGAGACGGTGAAGATTGCTTATGTCGACCAGACTCACAAGGATTTGGACCCGGAAAAGACCGTATATCAGATTATTTCGGGCGGTAACGATGTATTCCGCATGGGTGGCCGCGATGTGAATGCGCGTGCCTATCTGTCGAAGTTCAATTTCGCGGGTGCCGACCAGGAAAAGAAACTAGGTGTGCTTTCCGGAGGTGAGCGTAACCGCCTGCACTTGGCCATGGCATTGAAGGAAGAAGGCAACGTGCTGCTTCTCGACGAACCTACCAACGACATCGACGTCAATACGCTTCGTGCGTTGGAGGAAGGCTTGGAAAACTTTGCCGGCTGTGCCGTTGTCGTTTCCCACGACCGTTGGTTCCTCGACCGTATCTGTACGCATATTCTCGCATTTGAGGGCGACAGCCAGGTGTTCTATTTTGAGGGAACTTATACGGAATACGAAGAAAACAAGAAGGCGCGCATGGGCGATGTGGAACCTCACCGCATCCGCTACCGCAAGCTGATGGAATAGGCCGTAGCCTTACACATAACGATAATTCGCCCTCCGATGTCCGCAATGGATTGTCGGAGGGCGGATTTTGTTATTGGGTTATGGGTTATAGGTTAGGGGTTATGGGACGACTGGGTATTGGCGGTGGATGCGGTTCTTATTTCGTGTCGCATTTAATCTTTACCGTGATGGTGTGGGGGAGGGTTGGAAGGGAAACGAAAACTTGTTTTCAGGGAAAAACGACAGCCCCTTCCTGCCAATCAATCACGCAGGAAGGGGCTGTGTCAAGCGAACTGTTGTGTCAGTGTTATTTTACAATTACCTTTTGTGTATATGTTTTTCCGTCGGCGGCTGTCATGCGTACGATGTAGATTCCCGGTGCTGCTTCAATGCGTCGGCTGTTGCCTTGATAAACCAATGCACCTTGAGCGGTGTAGACCGAAGAAACGGCTTCTCCGTTGATTTCGATGGCATTCGTCAGGCCGGTAGCTTTCAGCGTTGCGGCAGTAACATCATCGATGCCCGACATTTTTGTATTTCGGATGTCGAAGGTGATTTTTCCCGTATCCTCGTCGCGCTCGATGTCGGAAATTTCATAATTGCCGAAAGTGACGGAAGTGACGCCTCTTTTGCCGGGGAACATAGGGTAGTAGGGATAGCTCTGTGCCGAGGTGGTGACATACGAAACGCCCATGCTGTTGGAGTAGTTGTTCACCATGTTGTTTTCCCACAAGTATGAATTGTAGTTCACTTTTGTGATAAGCATACCCTTGTCGCCATTGATGTTATAGCTGGGTCTGGCTGCCGCATTGGCATAATAGTCCCAACCCGTGTTCGGCTTGTTTTCGAGCAGATAGAATTCTTTCGGATTCGGATCTTTGCCGTCCATGTTGTGTTTCGTTCCGTTGGGTGTAATCAGCAGTACCCTGCCTTCTTCGATAAGCGGCAGCTCCACTCTGGTCTTGTCGCCGGTGGGGAAAATCTGTTCCGGCGTTACCCATTCGCAGAACATGCGTTCGTAGGCAGAGTAGGACACCGGCGTACGGCCGTAGTTGAGGTAGGAAGCACCGTCCATCACGTCGTAGATGTCGGGTGTCACTGTACTGCCGTAGCTTGTGTTGTAAAGGTCGGGCAGACCAAGCACATGACCGTATTCGTGGATGAATGTACCCACGCCTTCATAGTCGGTTCCGATATAGCGTTCGTTGCTTGCGCAGATTTCATTGCTGCAAGCGTAATCGTAGAGATAGACACCGCTTCGTGTCCTCTTTCGTGCCGTTGAAGTTATAGTTCGGTTCAATAACCCATCTGTGCGGCCATACAGTATCTTCGCTACCACCGTTGGCTTCGCCTTCTCCGGCGTAGAACACATATACGTTGTCGACGTATCCGTCGTTGTTTGTATCAAATTTAGAAAAATCGACACCGTCGGCTTCCGCCAGCTTGCAGGCTTCTACAATCATGCCGGCAGGGTCCTTGTCGTTACCGCTTCGGTCGTTCCCTCCGTAGTCTGCCATATCTTTGGAAAGGTCGTAGGGTCCGTAGACTTCAAATGTGGGGGAAAATTTTCCGTACGACGAATCGATGAAATAGTCACGTGCGCTTCCCGTCGATTTGTAGTCGCTGTAGCCTACTTCGTTGAGGGCCTTTTCGTAGTCTTCCTTCGCATATTTGAATTTGACGTCCTTGAAGTTGGCCAAAATTACGACACCGTGGTCGGCGTTGACGGCGTTAATTTTTGTCGGGCGGCTTGCATAGGGAACCATCCGACGTTTCAGGTTGGCCTGTTTCATTTTTTCCAGCTGTCCGGAAACTGTTTCTGTCGAAGCGTTGCTTGCCTTTGCTTTTGACGGCAGCGGAAGGTCGGCTCTGTAGGAAGTCGCTGTTATTTCGTTTGTTTCACTATTGATTGTAGCATAATAGAAGTAGCCGTTTTCAGCCTCCTTGATGAGTGTTCCGTCGGGGAGGGTAGTGAAATGGAAATTTTCGTCACCGTTGAGTTTTATCTCAATGGTGTTTCCGTTGGGGAGTGTTTTCAGAATTGTCTTGTTGAAGGCAGGTACGGCATTTAGCGACAAGCCCATACCGGCCAAAAAAACTGTTGATAAAAGTAGCTTTTTCATCTTGTACTGTAGAATTAGAAGTAGTAAAAAAAGTAAAAGCTACCCCGGCATAACCTGTCGGGATAGCTTCTTATTCATTAGTTGTCCGCTTGTTTCTGTGCTTCGTTAATCATAGCCTGACTGGGGAGCAGGTAGAGTTCTACGCGTCGGTTTTGTGCGCGTCCTGCTGCCGTTCCGTTGTCGGCTATCGGATATTGGTAGTCATAGCCTTTCACAGAGCGAAGCCGGCTGTAAGCCAGGCCTACGGACGTGAGATAGTTGGCCACTGACTGGGCGCGTTGCAGTGAAACGCGCTGGTTTACTTCCAGCGAGCCCGTATTGTCGGTATGTCCGCAAATTGCCAGGTCGAACTGCGGGTCAAGCTGGTTGATGAATTTTGAAAGTGAGGTTTTGGCGTTGTCGGAAAGTGTAGTTCCGTTGGTCGGGAACGTGATTCCGCTGTCGAGCGTAACTTTAACATATTGCACGCCGTTCTGTTCGCCTTGTTCCACTTTCGCGCCTTCAATTTCTTCTGCCTGTTTGGCGGCTTTGTCCATTTTGTTGCCAATCAGCACTCCGGCTCCCGTGCCGACAACAGCACCGACACCGGCACCGATTGCCGCACCTTTTCCGTCGCCGATGAGCCCGCCGATGAGAGCGCCCAATCCGGCACCACCGGTTCCGCCGATAATACCGCCCTTAGCCGTGTTGTTCAGTTGGGTATTGCAACTGGAGAAGACGAAGGCTGCAGCTAAAAAAAGAGCAGTAATTTTTAATGTTTTCATAGGACTTCTATTGATTAAAAAAGCCGGCCTTTGTGAGACCGGCTTCTGTTTTTATTGACGAATCTCTTAGTCGATGTTCGGGTTAAGAGCATGCCATTCAGCAACCGGAGGAAGAACGCCCATAGCGATAACTTCGTCGCGGAGAGCGCAAAGGTGCTTGTAGCTTTCCTTCAATGCATCCATTTCAGCCGGAGTACCTACAACTTCTTCGTAAGCGCAACCCTTTTCAGTGATAGTAGCTTCAACAGCCATCATGATGTGGTCGAAACCTTTGAATGATACGTAGCGACCAGCCGGCCAGCGGAATTCTTCGCCACCCATAGCAGCGCGGATCATTTCAACTGAAACGTAAGCCGGGCTCTGGAATGAAGAACGGCCGCGGAGGTTGATGATGTTGGCACCGCCCTTAGTGACTTTCTGTTGGATTTCAGCCCACTTTTCAGCCGGCAATTTTTCTGTGCCGATAAGGTCGAGAAGCGGAGTTCCGTTTACTTTTGCAGTAGAAGCGAAAACAGCCATTTGTTCTCCGTGACCACCGTAAGTGCGGCAACCAGTTACTGAGCTTTGAGCTACACCGAAGTATTTAGCCAATTCGCTTTGCAGACGTGTCCAAAGCAGCCAAAGTTGTAACCTGAGATGGTTTCAAGCCTGAATACAACAATGTAATCAAACCAGTGATGTCAGCCGGGTTGAAGATAACAACCACGTGTTTAACATCCGGGCAATATGCTTTAAGATTCTTACCGAATTCTTCAGCGATAACAGCGTTACCTTTCAAAAGGTCTTCGCGAGTCATACCAGCTTTACGTGCAGCACCACCAGAAGAGATGACATATTTAGCACCAGTCAATGCTTCTTTGATGTCAGTAGTGTAAGTGATGTTAGCACCTTCGAAACTGCAGTGGAACATTTCTTCTGCAACGCCTTCGAGACCCGGTCCGTATGGGTCGTAGAGACAAAGGTTAGGAGTCAAACCCATCATCATGACAGTTTGTGCCATGTTTGAACCAATCATACCGGCAGCGCCGACGATTGTCAATTTCTCATCTGTAAGAAACTTCATAATAGTAAAATTTTAAGTCTATAAATAAAAAATGTATTCATATTTTATTTCCCCGGTCTTTCCTTTGCCTGTTGGTAAGTGAAAAAACGGTGCAATTCCTCTTGGGAGTTGCCGTATGCAAAGATAGAAAACATTACTTGAATCGAACAATGATTTGTGGGAAAAGTGACTGTTAAATTATTGAAATTTTTCCATAATTCCAATCCGTTATAACACGGGGCTGAGCAGGCGGGCAAACGACTCTTTCAGTTTCTGAACGAAAGGGCGGTGGCGCCAGTGTGTGATGGTGATGCGCGTGCAGTTTTCCAGGTCTTCGAAAAATATTTTTTTCATCCGCTCGTTGAATTCCTTGCTGTAGACGAATACGTTGCATTCAAAGTTGTATTCCATGCTTCGGAAGTCGAAATTAGTGGAGCCGGTAGAGGCGATTTCGTTGTCGATGATGATGGATTTTGCATGCAGCATTCCCGGTTCGTAGAAATACACTTTAATTCCGGCGCGCAGACATTGGCTGATGTAGGACCCGGATGCAAGCCTCAGCATGACGGAGTCGGGTTTGCGCGGAATGATGATTCTGACATCAACTTTCGACAGTGCGGCAGCCGCGAGGGCTTTTAGCAGACTCTCTGTCGGAAGAAAATAAGGTGTCTCGATATAGATGCACTTCTTGGCGTTGCCCAAGGCTTTTAGAAACATCATGGCAATGTTGTGCCATTGTCCGATGGGTCCGCTGGTCATGATTTGTATGCCGGCGTTGTCGTTGGGCTGCACGTTGTAGCGCGGTGTCTTTTCTTCGAACGGAGGCAGGTTCATGAATGTCCAGTCGAGGGCAAAAGAGTAGAGCAGTCCTTTCACGCTCGGTCCGACAATTCGCAAATGGGTGTCGCGCCATGTGCCGCCGTTCACGCCCGTGATGTAGCGGTCGGCAATGTTCATGCCACCGATATAGCCCACTTTGGCATCGATGACGACAATTTTCCGGTGGTTACGCCAGTTGACGCGGGTGGCGAATTCCGGGAAGGTCACCTTGAAGAACGGATGCACTTCGATTCCGGCCTCGCTCATACGGCGATAGAAACTTTTTGAAACTTGGAAACAGCCCACGTGGTCGTAGATGATTCTGACCTTGACGCCCGACTGCGATTTGCGGATAAGTATGTCGCTGATTTCGCGGCCTATGTTGTCTTCTTCGAAAATATAGTATTGGAGATAGATGCTGTGTTCGGCCTGGAGCAGGTCGTTTTTAAGCGCGTCGAATTTCGACTTTCCGTCCGTAAAGATTTTAATGTCGTTTCCGGGGAAATAGATGGCACCGGTCAGTTTGTGGCCGAGTCGGATGAGCTGAATGCTTTCGTCGGTGTGTGTCAGTTTTGTAAAGTCCACCTGGCGGATGCGTTCCCGTCGGAGCAGTTTTCGCTTCATGGCTTTTGTGATGAGCCGCTTGTTCTTGAAGCTGCGCCCGAAAAACAGGTAGAACACAAGTCCTATGACGGGGAGAAAGCACAACACGGTGATCCATGCCAGCGACTTTACCGGATTTCTGTTTTCGGTAATGATGATGTAGGCCGCCGAAATGATGGTTATGGAGTAAATGACAAGAATAGCCACCATAAACCATGTGGATGTAAAGATTTCTGTCATCGTGCTTGCGTTTTTCGGTTTTATTTCCGCTAAGTTACGTCTTTTTTCCGAAAGAAAGAAATCGGCGGACGAAAATGGAGGGAAGTTTTTTCTGCTGAAAAAAGGCAGGTGTCGGTGAGGGGCAAATAATGTGGGCTGACGCTTTGATTTTTTGTAAAAAAAATGTATCTTTGTCGGTGAAACTGAGAACGAATGTTTATGAAAAAGTACTTGCTCCTTTTCGCTGTCATGCTGTCGGCTGCCATGTCCGTACAGGCGCAGACGGGAGTCAGAGACAAACAGCCTGCCACAGTGGCTGTTTCTTCTGACCAGATGGGTGTGCTGACAATCGTAAACAATTCCGGCAAGGCTGCACGTTTTACCGTCTATTCTCTTACCGGTCAGGTGGTGAAGGTGGTGGAGCTGAAAAGCGGCAAGGTTGACATTGCTCTGCCGCGCGGCTTTTATATTGTCAGAAGTGAGAACGGCTCACAGAAGGTTGTTGTCAAATGACGGGTCGTTTTATTGATAATACCGAAAACTTAAAATCTAAAAACTTATTATTCATTTATTGTATGTTACATCCGATTATTAGATTGTTGGCTGCGTCTTCTGTTGCATCGGCGGCCTTTTTTACCCCTGTTTTTGTGAATTCAAGTAATTTTCCGCGGATAGAAGAATCTGTACTCAACAGCTATCCTACATATAACGGCGACGATTTGGAACTGAAAGTGGATGCCGACGGCACTCATTTTGCCCTCTGGTCGCCGGGTGCCGAGGCTGTCAGGCTTCATCTGTATGCCGACGGTCATAACGGCAGTCCCTGCAAGACTGTAGACATGCAGAAGGATGCGCAGACAGGCGTGTGGCGCACTTCGTTCGGCGAGCCGCTTTATGGCAAGTTCTACACTTTTCAGGTGAAGTTTGGCGGTGAGTGGCTGAAAGAATCGCCGGGCGTATGGGCGAAAGCCGTAGGTGTCAACGGACAGCGTGCGGCAATTGTCGACTTCTCCAAAACCAATCCCGAAGGTTGGGAAAACGATACGTATGTGGTGACTCCCCATCAGACGGACGCCATTGTCTACGAGATGCACCATCGCGATTTTTCGGTCCACGACAATTCGGGCATTGCCAACAAGGGAAAATTTGTGGCGATGCTGGAGCAGGGCACCCATTCTCCGTACGGTGAAAAAACGGGTATCGACCACTTGAAAGAACTGGGTATCACGCATGTGCATATTTTGCCGTCGTACGACTATAACACGGTGGACGAGACACGTCTCATCGACCGTCAGTATAACTGGGGCTATGACCCGTTGAACTACAATGCTCCGGAAGGTTCTTACTCGACCGATCCGGTGAATCCCGAAACGCGTATCCGCGAAATGAAGGAAATGGTGCAGGCCCTTCACAATGCCGGCATCGGTGTCATTATGGATGTGGTCTACAATCATACGGCGTTGACCGACGATTCCTATTTCTCGCTGACCGCTCCCGGCTACTACTATCGTCATCGTGCCGACGGAAGCTATAGCGACGCTTCCGGTTGCGGCAATGAAACTGCATCCGACCGTCAGCAGATGAGCGACTATATCGTCAATTCCGTGAAATATTGGATGAAGGAATATCATATCGACGGTTTTCGTTTTGACCTTATGGCCATTCACGATACGGCGACGATGACCCGTGTGGCCAAGGAACTGCGCGCCATCAACCCTTATGCCGTGATTTACGGTGAGGGCTGGACGGCAGGCGACAGTCCGCTCCCTGTTGAGCGTCGCGCGTTGAAGGAGAATGTGGCGAAGATGGAGGGTATAGCCGTGTTCAGCGACGATATCCGTGATGCGGTGAAAGGCCATTATAGCCGTGCCGAGGACCGCGGATTCGCTTCCGGAAAGCCCGGACAGGAAGAAACGGTGAAAATCGGTATCGTGGCTTCAACCGCCCATCCGCAGGTTGACTATTCCAAGGGCAGCAACTCGAAATTTGCCTATGCAACGGCCCCGACACAGATTATGAACTACGTGTCCTGCCATGACGACCTTTGCCTGACCGACAAGCTCCGCAAGTCGATGCCGGAGGCTTCCGACTCGGTACGTATGCGGGTGGCACGGTTGGCGCAGACTATCGTGTTCACGTCGCAGGGTACGCCTTTTATGTTTGCCGGCGAGGAAATTTTCCGCGACAAGAAAGGCATACACAATACCTTCAAGTCGCCCGACAGTGTCAATGCCATCGACTGGAATTTGAAAAAGCAGAATCGCGAGCAGTTTGACTACTATCGCAACCTTATAGCTCTTCGCAAAAGTCATCCGGCATTCCGCATGACAACCGCCGAAGATATTGCCAAGCACATTGTTTTTGACAAGGTGACGGCCGACAATCTTGTTTCCTACTCTATCAAGGACAACGCCAACGGCGACAGCTGGAAGGAAATCAAAGTGGTGTTCAACGGCAGCGACAAGGCGCAGACCGTGAAAGTGCCGAAAGGCAACTGGACGATTGTGGCCATGGACGGCCATATCGACAAGGACGGACTGGGGCAGTCGAAGGGCGGCAAGATGATCGCAGCGCCTCAGGCAGCCCTTATTCTTGCCCGTTGATGCGATTTTTTCGAATTATAAGGTGGCGTGGTTCTGCAAAAGGCAGCATCTATGCCACCTTTTTGTGTTTTTATAGACGAACGACGAAAAATTAAAAAGAATGATAGATCCCGAAAAACAGCAGGTGACTTTGAAAATTGCCAACCTGCAAATCAAGACAACCATCTACCGGAAAGAAGAAGAATCGCTTCGCTATGTGGAACGCGAGGTGAACAACCTGTTCAACAATTGGACAATCCGTAATCCGATGAAGACGAAGGAGGAGATTTTGGCGATGGTTGCGTTTCAGTATGCGAAGCTGTTCTACGACGTGAGCGCCATGAACGGCAAGCGCGAAGCCGAGTTGTTGGACTTTGTTAAAAAATATGAGGAGAAATTGAATAATATTCTTTTAGGTGTATAAATTTGTGAAAACTGTATCTCTAAACGGATAATTTATCGCTAAAAAGTTTCAAAGTTCAAAAATAAATTTTTACTTTTGTGAAAATTTGGCTCAGTATGGCTGAAAGTCTTTCTGAAATCTTCGAACGGATGCTCCAAAAGCAAGGCGTTGTGATTGAAAAATATCAGGCTTTGCAGGAAAAGTGCGAGCGGCTCATGGAGGAAAATTCGTCGCTGGCTGCCGAGCTGGAAGAGCAAAAAAAGAAAATTCAGCAGTTGAAACTGGAGAACGACTATCTGAAGATTGCCAGAAGCATTGCGCCCGACAGAGAAACGTTGGAAAACAGCCGTCGACTTATAGCCAAGTTGGTGCGGGATGTCGATAAATGTATCGAACAGCTTAACGAATAGGACGAAAACGATATATATTTAGATATTAGTGGATAAGAGTTCGCGGAGAAACGGTGTTGTAGGATGTACGCGCCTGAAACTTGAAGCGAACGGCTGATTGAAATGAATCTGAGTATAGCAGAATAAATGGATGAGGTTGGCGGAGCGTAGCGCTGGCGCAGCAATGTGTAGCGGCTTCCAACCGATTTGAATGTGACGACAGCTATCGGCACTCGTTGAAGGACGATGAGAAATAACCGCACTGATGGTATGTATTTCGATACATATTGTCGGTGTTTTTTTATATAACATAAAACTTAAACTATCAAAAAATGTATTATTTGGGATATATTATAGTCGCTGTGATAGCTTTGCTGATTGGCGGTGCTGTGGTTTTTCTGATAACAAAGAAAATGGCACAGTCGGGCGCTAACCGCATCCTCGAGGAGGCAAAGCTCGAAGCCGACGTTATGAAGAAAAATAAGCTCCTTGAACTCAAGGAAGCGGAGTATAAAATGAAGGCGGAGTCTGAGAAGCAGGCCAATGCCCGGATGTCGAAGGTGCAGTCGGCTGAAGCGAAAGCCAAGCAGCGCGAGCTGCAACTGAACCAGATGCAGTCGGAACTGCAACGCAAGCGGAATGAAAACGATGCGCTGAAAACGACGCTCGACAACCAGATGGCTGCCATCGAAATCCGTCAGAACGAGGTCGACAAGATGCACAAGAAGGCGCAGGAAATGCTGGAACACATATCCGGACTTTCGGCCGACGAAGCAAAGGAAAAGCTTGTGGAATCGTTGAAGGACGAGGCCAAGACGCAGGCTGCTTCCTATATCAACGACATCATGGATGAAGCCAAGCTTACTGCCAACAAGGAAGCAAAGCGAATTGTGGTTCAGTCCATCCAGCGTGTGGCAACGGAAACGGCCATTGAAAATGCCGTGACTGTCTTCCATATCGACAGCGACGAAATCAAGGGACGCATCATCGGCCGTGAGGGTCGCAACATCCGCGCTCTCGAAGCTGCAACAGGCATTGAAATCATCGTCGACGATACGCCGGAAGCCATCGTGCTTTCAGGTTTTGACCCGGTTCGCCGTGAAATTGCCCGCCTTGCCCTTCACCAGTTGGTGGCCGACGGACGTATTCACCCGGCCCGCATTGAGGAAGTGGTGGCAAAGGTGCGCAAGCAGGTGGAAGAAGAAATCATCGAAACCGGCAAGCGTACGACCATCGATTTGGGTATCCACGGTTTGCATCCGGAACTTATCCGTCTGGTAGGTAAGATGAAATATCGTTCAAGCTACGGACAGAACCTGCTCCAGCACTCGCGTGAAACGGCCAATCTTTGTGCCATCATGGCTTCGGAGCTCGGCTTGAATCCGAAGAAGGCACGCCGTGCGGGACTGTTGCACGATATAGGTAAAGTGCCTGACGAAGAGCCGGAATTGCCGCACGCAATCCTCGGTATGAAACTGGCTGAAAAGTATAAGGAAAAACCGGATATCTGCAACGCCATCGGCGCTCACCACGACGAAGTGGAACAGACAAGCCTTTTGGCTCCGATTGTTCAGGTGTGCGATGCCATTTCAGGTGCCCGTCCGGGTGCCCGCCGCGAAGTGGTGGAAGCCTACATCAAGCGTCTTAACGATTTGGAACAGCTCGCCATGTCCTATCCGGGCGTTATCAAGACTTACGCCATCCAGGCCGGTCGTGAACTTCGTGTAATTGTCGGTGCCGACAAGATCAACGATGTGGAAACTGAAAAACTTTCAACAGAAATAGCTCAACGCATCCAAGACGAACTGACTTATCCGGGTCAGGTGAAGATTACCGTAATCCGCGAAACTCGTTCGGTAAGTTTTGCAAAATAAGGAATAGTTGTCTATGGATAATAAGGACAAGGAGAAGGATGCAGGCTTGCGGTCCAAGATATCCGAGCCGCGTGGCAAGTTGAATTGCTACGACTGGCTGAGCGATATTCCGGGCGACAAGAACGATTTTGAAATGGTGGAAGTGCAGTTCAAGAATACCCGTAAGGGCTATTACAAGAACAGCATGAACATACCGTTGAAAATCGGCGATATCGTGGCGGTGGAAGCAAATCCGGGACACGACATCGGACGCGTGTCGCTGACGGGCAAGCTGGTGGCTGTCCAGATGAAAAAGGCGAACTTGCGCCCCGACATTGAAATCCGTCGGGTGTTCCGCAAGGCAAAGCCGGCCGACATGGAGAAATTCGAGGCGGCCAAGGCGAAGGAATATGACACGATGCTGCGTTCGCGCCAGATTGCGAAGCAGCTGAAACTTGATATGAAAATCGGTGATGTGGAATATCAGGGCGACGGCAATAAGGCGATTTTCTATTATATCGCCGACGAGCGCGTCGATTTCCGTCAGCTTATCAAAGTGCTGGCCGAAACATTCCGCGTCAGAATTGAAATGAAACAGATTGGTGCTCGCCAGGAGGCCGGACGTATTGGCGGACTTGGTCCGTGCGGACGACCGCTTTGCTGCACGAGCTGGATGACCAATTTCGTGTCGGTGGCAACCAGTGCCGCACGCTATCAGGACATTTCCCTGAATCCGCAGAAACTTGCCGGACAGTGTGCGAAGCTGAAATGCTGTCTGAATTACGAGGTAGATGCCTATGTGGAAAGTGTGAAGCGGCTGCCTTCGCGCGAGGTGGCGCTGGAAACAAAAACGAATACCTATTTCCATTTCAAGACCGATATTTTCAAACGGCTCATCACTTATTCGACCGACAAGTCGGTTCCGGCCAATCTGGTGACGATTTCGGCCGAACGTGCCTTTGAAGTCATTGCGCTGAACAAGCGGGGCGTGAAACCCGACAATTTGAGCGAGTCGACTGATGAGGAAAGAAAGAGCATGAAGGAGTTCTGCGACATTGTCGGCCAGGACAGCGTGACGCGCTTCGACAAGGTGAAGAAGAAAAAGCGCAACCGCAATGGCGGTGGTGGCAATGCCAACGGAAATGGCGGACGTCAGCGGGCAAACGGCGGTAACGGCACTCAGAATGCCGGCGGACAGCCGAGTGAAACCCCGGCTCCGCAATCCGACAAGCCGAACGGCAAAGGAAACAATAACCGGCGTCAGGAGAACGGCGAACAGCGAAACAATCCGCGTCCTCCGCGTCCGAAAGGTAATGGAGAAAATCGGAATGGACAACAACGCAAAAACAACGACCGTCAGCCGCGTCCTCCGAAAGGGGAAAAATAGCCTTTTCCGGCTGATGCTGGCCGCAGGACTGCTGGTCGTGGCCGCTGCGTGCTCCGACGGTTCGGTGTACAGCAGTCGTTTTGAAGCGATAGCTCCTTGTGGTTGGGTGAAGGACAGGCCGCTGGTGTTTGACTTGCCCGATTCCTTGCCGGCGTCGTCGTTCGACATCGAACTGGACGTGCGCCATAACAACAATTATGCCTATCGCAACCTTTGGGTGACGGTCGACTACGTAGCCCACCGGCAGGTTGTCGCTTCGGATACCGTCAACCTTGAACTTGCCGACAAATATGGCAACTGGTACGGTTCCGGGCTGGGACAACTTTTCCAATATGGTATGACGATCCGCAGGAATGTTCCTGTCGGACAGTATGAAAAGGTGATTTTGTGGCACACGATGCGGTGTGACACGGTTGAACATATTTCCGATGTGGGTGTTATTCTAACATCGGGAGCCAAGAATAAATAATGTTTTTAGAAAAATGACTGACTGGTCGAAAACAGATGCTTTGATTTTCGATATGGACGGTACTCTTTGGGATGCCGTTGATTCATATTGCAAAGTATGGAACGAATGTTTCCGGGTGTTTGGCGTAGAGCGTGTCGTGATGCGCGACGAGCTGGTGGCGTGCATGGGATTGCCGCTCGAAGAAATTTATCGTCGCGTTGCAGGCGACGCCCCGGTCATACCGACGGAAGTGTTTATTCCCCGACTGGAGCAGCTGGAAAAAGAAATGATGCCGCGTCTTGGCGGCAGGCCTTATCCTCACATGCGTGAAGGCATGGAGCGACTGTCGGAATATTATTCGATTTTTTTGCTCAGCAATTGCGGGGTGAGCGGACTGACTGACATGATGAGGCATACGGGCATTACGCCTTATGTGACGGAAGCGGTCACTTTTGGCGCAACCCAGCGGCCGAAAAGTGAGAACATGCGGATGCTGTGTGAAAAATATGGCTTGAAGCAGGCCGTATATGTGGGCGACACCGAAGGTGATTGCCGGCAGACGCGTCTTGCCGGGTTGCCGTTTGTCTTTGCCGCTTACGGTTTCGGCACGTGTTCTCAACCTGATCTTGCGTTTGATTCCTTTATCGATATGTCTGATTTTTTTATTAAATTGAAGAAAGACAATGAACAATAAGTTTTTGTCGGCAGAAGAAGCCGGACTGCGTGTTTCACGCTTGCAGAAATTGATGGCAGAAAATGGCTTTGACGCCATGGTGGTAAGTACGAATGCCAATGTCTATTATTTGACAGGCTGTGTGTTCAGCGGTTATGTCTATATATCGGCAGAGGGCAGTGAGGTGTATTTTGTGCGCCGTCCTGTCGGCTTGGAGGACAGCCGTGTGGTATATGTCAAAAAACCGGAACAAATCGTCGAAAAACTGCAAAAGATGGAGCGTCCGGTTCCGGCAAAGGTGGCTTTCGAACTCGACCGTCTGCCGTACAATGAAGTGCTTCGGCTCGTGAAGGCGTTCGATTGCGGCGATGCGCTCAACTGTTCGCCTCTGTTGAATGAAGCCCGTGCCGTCAAGACCGACTATGAAGTGGAGAAAATCCGTGAATCGGGCGTGCGTCATGCGCATGTCTACAACAGCATAAGCGGTGTGTTCCGTTCGGGCATGACCGACTACGAACTGCAGATTGAAATGGAACGCCTGCTCCGTCTGGACGGCTGTCTGGGACTGTTCCGCATCGGAGGTGAGTCGATGGAGCTGTTTATGGGTAATGTGATAACCGGCGAGAATGCCGATATTCCGTGTCCGTACGACTTCGCGATGGGCGGTGAAGGCATGGATCCTTCGCTTCCTGTGGGCTGTAACGGTTCCGTGATTCGTCCGGGCAGTACGCTGATGGTTGATATGAACGGTAACTTCACCGGATATATGACCGACATGACACGTTCTTTCTATGTCGGAACGCTCAACAAACTGGCTGACAAGGCTCACAGCCTGTCCATTGCTATCCACAACCGACTGAAGACAACGATGAAGCCGGGAACTGCCGCCAAGGATGCCTACAATGAAGCCATGGCGATGGTGGAGGAAGCCGGTTTGGCAGAATATTTCATGGGCCACCGCCAGCAGGCCGGATTTATCGGCCACGGAGTGGGCATTGAAGTGAACGAATGGCCGGTAATTGCTCCGCGCAGCCGTCACATCATAGAGAAAGGCAATGTCATTGCCATTGAACCGAAATTTGTCATTCCGGAAGTGGGCGCTGTCGGTATTGAAAATACGTATGTCGTAACGGAAGAAGGGTTGGAATGCATGACCAACTTCCCTGAAGAAATAACTCAATTGTAGCGGATGAACTTAAAGGAACATCTGAGTAATCCTGTTTTCCGGCTGGTTGGAAGTGTGGCCGACGAGGTGGGGCAGCCTTGTCTGGTAGTCGGCGGATATGTGCGCGACATTTTTTTGGAGCGGCATTCCACCGACATCGACTTCGTGACCGTTGGGAGTGGTATCCGCATTGCAGAAAATCTTGCCGCGAAACTCGGGCCGAAAACGTCGTTGGCGGTGTACCGCAACTTCGGCACGGCGCAGGTGAAATATAAGGGGCTGGAACTGGAATTTGTCGGGGCGCGGAAGGAATCGTACAGCCACGACAGCCGCAAGCCGATTGTGGAGAACGGTACGCTTGAGGACGACCAGAAGCGCCGCGACTTCACCATCAATGCCATGGCCGTGAGCGTCAATGATGCGAATTTCGGAGAACTTGTCGACCCCTTCGGCGGACTCGACGACTTGCATCGACGCATTATCCGTACGCCGCTCGATCCTGACATTACGTTTTCCGACGATCCTTTGCGCATGATGCGTGCCATCCGCTTCGCCACCCAGCTCGATTTTGACATCTATCCCGAAACCTTTTCCGCCATTGCCCGCAACTGCGAGCGTATCTCCATCATTTCGCGGGAACGGATTTTTGACGAACTTGGAAAAATAATCCGTTCCAGAAAGCCGTCGCGCGGCTTCATTCTGTTGGAGCAGAGCGGCCTGCTGCGGCTGATTTTCCCAGAAATGCAGGCGTTGAAAGGTACGGAGGTGATCGACGGCAGGGGACACAAGGACAATTTCTACCATACGCTGCAGGTGCTCGACAATGTGGCTGAAAAGACTGACAATGAGTGGCTGCGCTGGGCAGCGGTGTTCCACGACATCGCCAAGCCTGTGACAAAACGCTACGACCCGACACTCGGCTGGACTTTCCACAACCATAACTTTATCGGAAGGAAAATGATTCCGGGTATTTTCAAGCGGTTGAAGTTTCCGATGAACGACAAGATGCGCTACGTGCAGAAGATGGTGGAACTCCATATGCGTCCGATTGCCCTTGTGGAGGACGAGGTGACGGATTCCGCCGTGCGCCGTCTGCTGTTTGATGCGGGCGACGACATCGAGGACCTCATGTTGCTCTGTGAGGCCGACATTACGTCGAAAAACCAGGAAAAAGTCCGCCGTTTTCTCGACAATTTCGTGCTCGTGCGCAACAAGCTCATTGAAATAGAGGAAAAAGACCGCATCCGCAACTTCCAGCCGCCTGTCAGCGGTCAGGAAATCATGGAAACCTTCGGCATAGAGCCTTCGCGTGTCGTGGGCGAAATCAAGGAAGTGCTGAAGAACGCCATACTCGACGGGCAGATACCCAATCAGCGTGAAGCCGCCTGGGATTTGATGCTTCGTGTGGCAGCCGAAAAGGGGCTTCAGCCGGTAAAGCCTGCCAACTGACGGAAAAGTCGTCCTGCCGGTCCCGTTTTGACGGACGTGTTTTTCCGACTCTTTACTCGCTGGCGGCGCGAGTAGTAAATGCTTATTTTTTAAATTTTTATAGAAAAATATAGGCAAAGTCTACGCAGTTTGAAAAAAAAGTGCGATATTTGCATTCGCAAATTGAATAAGGGTTTGTGACAAGCCTCGGATTCAAGTGTTTTATACGGAATATTATTTAAAATAACAATAAAAACATAGTACAATGACTAAAGCAGACATCGTAAATGAAATTTCTAAAACAACAGGTTTGGACAAAGCTTCTGTTTTGGAAACTCTCGAAAAGTTTATGGAAGTTGTGAAGGATTCTCTTGCAAACGGCGAGAATGTTTACCTTCGTGGTTTCGGTAGCTTTATCGTTAAAACTCGTTCTGAAAAGACCGCAAGAAATATTTCCAAGAACACTACTATCATTATTCCGGAACACAAGATCCCGGCATTCAAACCGGCTAAAGTGTTTATGGAAGACGTAAAGTAGGCTGAGAGACAAACAACACTTTTTAGTAACAATATAAAATTTTACAACAATGCCAAGCGGAAAGAAAAGAAAAGGCCACAAGATGGCTACTCACAAACGCAAAAAAAGATTGAGAAAAAATCGTCATAAGAAGAAATAATTGATCTTCTTATAAGATTTCCAGTTAAGTGATACACAAGAACAGACAGAGGTTGATACTTAACCTGATGTTTGTTCTTGTGCCTTATTTGAGCATATCAGTTGGCGGCATTTGCCGGCCAAGTATGATTCTTGAGGTTTCTTAAAACTGATACCCGATAATTATGACCCCTGAATTAAAGAAAACAGCATGAGAAGTGAACTGGTAGTTGATGTCCAGCCGAATGAAATTTCCATTGCTTTGTTGGAGGACGGACGTTTGATGTCGCTTCAGAAGGAGGCACGGAATATAAAATATGCGGTTGGCGATGTTTACCTCGGTCGGGTCAAGAAACTGATGCCCGGGCTCAATGCGGCCTTTGTCGACATCGGTTCCGATAAGGATGCTTTCCTTCATTACCTCGACCTCGGTTCGCAGTTTTCGAGCTTCAACGCTTTTGTGCAGGGTGCGATTGCGGAAAATCAGAAAGTGCCGCAAATTTCCAAATTCAAATGTTTGCCCGACATTGACAAGCACGGAACTATTTCCGATACGCTGACCGTCGGCCAGCATATTGTGGTACAAGTCTCGAAAGAGCCTATCTCGACAAAAGGTCCCCGGCTGACGACCGAAATAACTTTTACAGGACGTTTTATCGTTCTGATTCCTTTTTCCAACAAAATCTCCATCTCGCAGAAAATCAAGTCGACTGAGGAGAAAATGAGATTGCGTCAGCTCATTGAAAGCATCAAGCCGAAAAATTTCGGTGTGATTGTGCGCACATCTGCCGAAAACAAACGGGTGGCAGAGCTCAACAATGAGATGAACACACTGGTGAAATGCTGGGAAGAAACTATCGAGAAATTGCAAAAAAGCACTCCTCCGGCTTTGCTTCATGAGGAAGACAGCCGTGCAGTGAGCATTATTCGCGACATATTCAGTCCGTCGTTTGAAAATGTGTTTGTCAATGATGCGGAAACCTATACGCAGATTTTCAACTATGTCAGTCTGATTGCTCCCGAACGTAAGGACACAGTCAAACTCTATGCGAAGGACGAACCGATATTTGATGTCTACAACATCACGAAGCAGATCAAGTCGTCGTTCGGCAAAACGGTATCCTTCAAATCGGGCGCGTATATCATCATTGAACACACGGAAGCGCTTCATGTCATTGACGTCAATTCCGGCAACCGCAACAAGAATGCCGACAATCAGGAAGAGAATGCTCTGGACGTGAACATCCGCGCCGCCGACGAAATTGCACGACAGCTGCGGCTGCGGGACATGGGAGGTATCATTGTCATCGACTTCATCGACATGAACTCTTCGGAACACCGACAGAAACTGTTCGACCACATGCGTGAAGTGATGGCCAACGACCGGGCAAGGCACAATATTCTGCCGCTCAGCAAATTCGGACTGATGCAGATTACGCGTCAGCGAGTGAGGGCAGTGCTCGACATTGAAACGATGGAAACTTGTCCTTCGTGTTTCGGCACTGGGAAGGTGCAGCCTTCGCTGCTGTTCACCGACCGTTTGAGGGAAAAAATCGACTATGTGGTAAACGACCTCAAAATACCGGAATTTACCATGTATGTGCATCCCTATGTCGACGCCTATATCAAGAAAGGACTGCTCACTTCCATTTACAAGAAATGGAGAGGCGAATTTGGAAGAAAATTTAAAATCGTACCTAATCAGGCGCTTGCTTATCTGGAATACCGGATTTACGACAAGAACCGGAAGGAAATCGACGTAAAGGAAAGCAAAGACTTGAACGTCAGCTCCGACGAAAAGAAAGCAAGCAAGTCAAACAGAAGCAGTAAGGAAGACTGACTGCAAGAGTAGAACCTAAACGCGACTCCCCCGAGGCCCAGCCCCGAGGGAGTTGTTTGTTTCTCGACAAAGTCGGAAATCAATCTATCTGACAACACGCAAAATCCACCATAAAGTCATCAAATATCCGATTGGGGTTAAAACTAAATTTTCATAGCTCTGACTCTTTTTTGCAACTCTGCCATTTTTGGTAGTGTAAAATAAACTGTGTCACGCATTATTTCCTATTAGAAAACTCATCGGTCGGGGAACGGCCAGCGCCAAGGGGCGAGACCACCCGTCCCGACGAGCGTAAAATTACAATAATTTAAACCGGTCTCCAAACTTTATGGCGAGTTGTTGTGAGATTGTAGCCCAATTAGCCAATGGCATGGTCCACTTTTTCCGTATGTTGCGGTAAGCAAGATAAACCAGTTTTTCAAGGGCCGTATCCGACGGGAACACACCCTTATTTTTTGTTACCTTACGGATCTGGCGGTGATATCCTTCAACGGTATTTGTAGTATATATAAGCTTACGGATAGCCGGAGTGTACTGGAAGTATTCGGAGAGTTTATCCCAGTTGTCCTGCCATGACCTGATGACGATAGGATACTGTTCTCCCCATTTCTCTTCCAACTTGAGGAGTTCATTTTCTGCGGATTCTTTATTTACAGCCTGATAGACACATTTCAAATCCTTCAGAAACTCCTTTTGATTTTTGGAGCCAACATACTTGATGGAATTACGTATCTGATGTACGACACAAAGCTGTACAGCTGTATTGGGATAAACGCTTTGGATGGCGTCAGGAAAGCCTTTCAAACCGTCTATACAGGCAATAAGAATATCTTCAACTCCACGGTTCTGAAGGTCTGTCAGCACACTGAGCCAGAAATTTGCTCCCTCATTCCTTGATATATACATTCCGAGCAGCTCCTTATGTCCTTCCTTGTCAATACCCAGCACATTATAGATTGCACGTGTAACAGCACAACCACGTTCATCCGTTACTTTGTAATGGATGGCATCCATCCAGACTATGGGATAGACAGAATCAAGCATGCGTGATTTCCATGCCTTTATTTCCGGAAGTACACGGTCTGTAATGGCGCTGATTGTATCAGCCGAGACACGGTTACCAAGATTCTCTTCCATCCAGTTACTGATTTCGCGTGTGCTGTTACCAAGAGCATACAGGCCGATTATACGGTCTGCAACACCCTCTGCCAGGATAGTTTCACGCTTCTTGATGAACTGTGGATCAAAGCTTGAATTACGGTCACGGGGAGTAGACACAGTTACCTCCCCCAATGGAGTCTGGACCTGTTTCTGCATTTTCCCGTTACGACGGTTACCCGTCTGACGTTCTTCTTCTGTTAGGTGAGCATCCATTTCACCTTCCAGAGCTGCATTCAATATACTTTCCAATAGGGGTGCAAAAGCACCGTCTTTACCTAACAAGGGCTTGCCCGCTTTTAATTGTTCAATAGCCTTGTTCTTGATACTTTCAAAATCAAATTCTTCTTTCATAAAAAAACTGTGTTAGCAAAGTTAATATTTTATTTTACTCTTTGCTGACACAGTTTAATTTACATCCTCTTGACAGGTTGTCAATTTCTCCATTCTCCTTGAAATTTACGTTCAGGCTGTTTGAGGAGAATATTCTTCCGCTTTCTTTGATTTGCCATTTTTCTCCTGACATATAAACGTTCAGGTTTGAGATTTCGGCATCCGAGTTCAATATACCGGCAAGAATTTTCAGTTTGGCACCTACACTTAATTTGTCGGTAATCTTTCTGCTGTGGCCAAGTGCAAATTCAGCGTAGTTGCTTGTTTTGACACGAATATTGTTGATGTCATATTCAGTCGGCGCTCCGTCAATTTGTCCGATTTTTGCAAATTCGAATAATTCGTAGGGCAAATAGGCTCCTATGTTGGAACGTGTGCTGACGCTGAAGGTATTAAAGCCACCCCATTGTGCAAAGCCGAATGACAAGATATTGACGCGCATGTCAAGCTCCATAATATTGTTCTTGCTTAGCTTGCCTAAAAATTCGTCCGGCGAAATGCTTGAATTCAGACCTGTCACCATTTCATCATTTTGAGGGAACAGGAAACTTCCCAATCCTACATTTGAATTCATTCCCAATTGGAATCCACCCAAGGCTGGGATGTTGACATAGTTGAAATCAGGGGCAAAAGCCGGGTTCATATTCTGACGATATGTCATATTCTCCAAAAAGTAGGAGGAGTGAGCGCTTTGTGCAAACACAGATAAAGACATTGGCAGTGTTGCTGCTGCCAAGATATATTTAAATATAGTTTTCATTGTTAGTTCGTGGACCGTTAAAATTCTACATTAATGCCATTCGGTAATTTTGCATTCAGTTTAATCAACACGTATTGTGTCGGTTTCAGAATGGTTTGGGCTTCCTGAGTGTTACCCTTGATATTGAGGTCAACTTTATCCAGTTCGGCCAGTGCTCCTTTTACTTTCTCTTTTATGATGAGGGTGGTTGTCTGTGTTGGAGCATTGTCGTTTCCTGCTTCAATGACAATGTCTTGGGTAATTTCCAGGCGGTCGCTCATGTCAAGGCCGTTGAGGTCGTAAGGCGTAGCATTTAATTGCAAACGCATCGGGATTGTATTCTCAATGTCGGCATTGACAACCATTTCATCAATGTAGTCAGACACATCGCTCAAATCTTTGTGGATATTTTCTATTGTCTCGGTGTAATTGATTTGTGAGTTAGGCCCAAAGTCAAACGGGAGAGCAACATCATAATTCGCTTCAGTTTTATATGCTTTGTTCAGTTCAAAGAAGCTTACTTCTGTTTTTATGGTGTTGACTGTAGGAGTGATTTTGATGCTGTTTGGAATTTGGCTGATCAATTTGTTCAAATTCTTGCAAAGTATCTTTTCATAGCCCTCAGGAGCAACTGCTGATGTAGAATTTGTGATGTAGTATTTTGTTGTTTTGGGGGTATTTACATCAACGGCAGCCGGTACATTAATTGTCAAATCAACTTCTTGGTTGATGGGGCGGTTTGCACTGTTGAGTGCTACAAAATTCAAGTCAACAGCAAATGGAATGCCTGTTGGATTGGTAATTTCAAATGTCGTGGCAACATTGTTGAGGTTGATTTGTGTATTTTCGTCTGCAAGTGCTTCCGGCATTTCTCCGAGGTTGAGAACTTGAGAGTCAATGGTGATATCTGTATCAAAAATACCCTCAACGGAACTTACATTGATGTCTGGAACATCGAAATATGTTGTCAATTGCAGATTGGAATCGTTGGAACGGGCAGCACGGCGTGGCGAATTTTGAGGTGTGTCGAGAAATTCGCAATAAAATTCACCGCTACACTCTATTTTCCCGTTTAAGTTTATTTTCCCCTTGGAAATACTTTCAGCAAGATTGCGAATTGCGGAAATCGGAAGATTGAGTTCGATTTCACCTGACGTGATTTCCTTATTGAGAACAATGGTGTTGGTGTTGTAATCAAAGAAATCAAGACCCGGTCCGAGTTCAATAAAATCCGGAAGTTTCAATTTGAAATTACGCAATTCTGCTTTCTTCAGCACATTGCTTGCCGGTATTGAGCCTTGAGAAAGTACAAGTTTGACAGTAGAATTGACTGTCTCAAAATTTACAGCAATGAGATTGAGTATTTCTGATGGGATATCATCAATGCTGTTAATTTCCAATTCATAGTTCAATGGGATAGTCATGCTGTTAGAACCAGCAGCTGGAGCCTGCATACGTGACGTGCCTGTTTCTGTGTCGATGTCAATAACGACAGGGTCTGGCGTGATTCCGCTGATGGTAATAGGGTCAACACTCGGAATGTTTACGCTTAAAGAACCATTTTTCTCAATGGCATACGCACCATTCTCGTCCACTGTAATGTCATTGTTGGTTTCGATAACTTTGGATAATGTCAATTTTTCAGTCTGTCCGACTGGGATTGACATGGAACCACCCACGTTCATTTCTGTAGATACACCTTTTGAAAGGTCATAATTTTCGTCACAGGCAACTAAACCTAAAACTGTTAATGATAAAGAGGTCAATAAAAAACACCCTTTAAATAGTCTATTAGTCATAAAAAGCAAATATATAAAACAAAAAACGTGGCAAAGATACGAAAAATTTGGTTACAATGGAGAAATAAATATATAATTTTCAATGTTTTCCAATAAAAAAAGCTGTCCCCTCAATTCAATTATGGGAACAGCTTTTATATCAGATGACCGTTATGGCTATTTTAACCACTTGTCAAACCATTTGAAGAATTCATATTGCCAGAGAAGGGCGTTCTGTGGCTTCAGAATCCAGTGGTTTTCATCAGGGTATACCAGCATACGTGTCGGAATACCTCTCAATTTTGCAGCATTAAAAGCCATCATGCCTTGTGAGGCAAGAATACGGTAGTCTTTTTCTCCTACTGAAATCATGATCGGAGCTGTCCATTTGTCTACAAATTTATGAGGAGAGTTGGCAAAGGTGTTTTGAGCTACTTTGTTGTTTTTGTCCCAGTAGGCACCGCCCATATCCCAGTTGGCAAACCACATTTCTTCAGTTTCAAGATACTGAGCCTCCATGTTGAAGATTCCAGCGTGGGCAAACAATGCGGCAAAACGGTTTTCGTGGTGACCTGCCAACCAGTATACAGAGAAACCTCCGTAGCTTGCTCCGGTAGCTCCGATTTTGTTCTTGTCAACGTAAGGTTTTTCTGCCATGTAGTCGACAGCAGCAAAATAATCCTTCATGTTCTGTCCACCATAATCGCCCGAAATTTGTGCATTCCATTCTGTTCCAAAACCTGGTAACCCGCGGCGGTTCGGAGCGATTACAACATATCCTTGTGATGCCATCAGACGGAAGTTCCAACGGTAGCTCCAGAATTGGCTGACGGCTTGCTGCGGTCCGCCTTGGCAATAAAGAATGGCCGGATATTTTTTGTTTTTGTCGAAGTTTGGCGGCAGGATAACCCATGTCAGCATTTCTTTTCCGTCAGTGGTCGGAACCATGTGCTTTTCTACTGTGACAGGAGCAAGTTGTGACAACAATTCTGTGTTTACATTTGTCAGCTGTTTAGCTTCGCCTTTTTCTACTGCAAAAATTTCATTCGGGTAGAGTATTGAGTGGCGCAAGGCAATCAGTTTTTTGTCGTCAACGGGAACAACTGACTGATAGTCGCACATGTCATCTTGAACTGTAGTTACCTTTTTTGTCTTTACGTCTATGCTGAAAATCGGAGACGGACCTTGATAGGGAGCGATAAAGTAAATGCTTTTTCCGTTAGGATTCCATGTAATGGTATTTACAGTGTAGTCCCAATCTGTTGTAAGGTCTGTTTTTTCGCCCGATTTCATGTCCATAACGAAAATCCGGTTCTTGTCGGATTCGTAACCATCGTGTTCCATAGACAGCCATGCCAGTTTGTCGCCTTTCGGTGAGAATACCGGATTGGTGTCGTAGCCCATCATTCCTTCTGTCAAGTTGGTTGTCTTTTTCGTTGCGATGTCATAGAGGTAAAGGTCGGAATTGGTAGAGAGGGAGTATTCCATACCAGTTTTTTTACGTGATACGTATACGATTTGTTTGGAGTCGGGCGACCATGCCAATGATTCCATACCCCCAAATGGTTTCATTGGTGATTCGTATGGCTCACCTTCGAGCAGATCGGTTGTGTTGGAAAGTTTCTCTCCATCAAAATCAGCAACGAACGGATGAGGAATTTCTGATACCCACTCATCCCAGTGTTTGTACATCAAATCATCGACAATGTGTACGTTTGCCTTGTCGAGATTCGGATAAATTTCCTGTGTCGTTTTGCCGTATTGCACATTACTGATGAAGAGTACTTTCTTTTCATCGGGAGAGAACGAGAATCCGTCAATTCCTTTTTCCACATTTGAAATTTGTTTGCGGTTTTTCCCGTCGGCGTCCATGACAAACAGTTGCATACCGTTTTCAGCTTTTGACAAGAATGCGATTTGTTTGCCGTCATTGAACCAAATGGCGTTTACTTCCGGATCATTGGTAAAGGTAAGCTGAGTAGCATTTTTCCCATCAATGTCCATTACCCATAGCTCTTTGTTGCCTTTGTCGGCTTTAAGATTGATGAATTCAAGATTGTAGAGAATCTTCTTTTTGTCGGGAGACAGTTGCGGGTCGCTCACACGTCCGAAAGCCTCAATGAGTTCGGGCGTGAATTTGCCGTCTTCGACTTTAAAATCAGGTCGGCTGATAAGTTCATTTTGTTCGGCAGACGCAGTTGTCCCAGCCGCCAAAATCGTAGCCATCATTAGTGAAGATTTTAAATAGTTCATGTTACTTCTTTTTAGTATGGTTTGGTTTAAATGATTTGTTTTCTCGTTTGAACAGTTCTTTCATTAAATCCGGTCGGTTCATCCGAATGAGTGATTTGCGGATGTCCTGTACACATTCGGGTTTATACCAGAAGAAAAATTTGCGCTGGTTCTGTTTCTCCTCTTTTGTTCGGGCGGTATATACTTTTTCAAGCGTATATGGATGATACCCCGTGTAATAGATTTCCGATGCAACGGTCATTGGGGTAGGTGTGAAGTCCTGAACTTGTTCCAGGTGGAAGTTCAGTTTTTTTGTTATCACAGCCAATTCTGCCATATCCAATTCCGTACAGGCCGGATGTGATGAAATGAAATAGGGGATAAGTTGTTGCCGGAGATCGTATTTCCGGTTGATTTCATCGAACAACTGTTTGAATTTGTAGAACAGGTCGAACGACGGTTTACGCATACAGTTG
Source organism: uncultured Porphyromonadaceae bacterium (assembly GCA_900548875.1). Taxonomy (GTDB): domain Bacteria; phylum Bacteroidota; class Bacteroidia; order Bacteroidales; family Muribaculaceae; genus Limisoma. The sequence goes on from URMA01000003.1 coordinate 60,311, forward strand.
AGCACACGGTCGGACGTGTGTTCCGGTGCTACTTTAAGGCGTCCGGAAACATGTTTGATTATCAGTTCTCGGTTGTACTGCTCATTTGTCCTATTGATTCGTTCATCACTGTTTTTGGCCATCGACAGGTCATAGCGAACACCGCTGCCGATAAACGATTTCTTGATTTCAGGAAGAGCGTCTACTGCATGATAAATGTCCAGTAGTGGAGCATGGTCGTTGTTCAGATTCTTGCACGGTTGCGGGTGCAGGCAGGAAGGACGGACACATTTTCTGCATTTGTCCAAGTCCATACCGTGCATCTGGTACATGTTGGCAGATGGACCTCCCAAGTCTGAAATATAGCCCTTGAAGTCCGCCATTTTTGCAATCTGTTCCACTTCTTTAAGAATGGATTGTTTGCTTCTTGATGCAATGAATTTACCTTGATGTGCAGATATTGTGCAAAATGCACAGCCACCGAAACAACCTCGATGCATATTTACGGAATGGCGTATCATTTCGTAGGCAGGAATATGTTTTCCGTTATAGCGCGGGTGGGGCAGGCGTGTATATGGCAAGTCAAATGATGCGTCAATTTCTTCCGTCGTCATTGGCGGGTACATTGGGTTCACCTTTATGGCTTTTTTGCCATGAATTTGCCAAAGCCGGTGCCCTTCCCAACGGTTGGATTCAATTTCTATATGCTTGAAATTCTCGGCTTGTTTCTTTTTGTCCGACAGACATTCTTCGAATGAGTGGAGGACAATATCCGTGTCCGTTGCTTGGGCCGCTTCGGTAGCGTCGGTGATGACAGCAGTTTGGGGAATATCGGTCAATTCTTCCACTTTTTTGCCCGCTTCCAATTCTCTGGCAATTTCAACAATTGCCTTTTCACCCATGCCATAAACCAACAGGTCGGCATGTGCATCAAGCAAGATGGAAGGGCGGAGTTTGTCTTGCCAATAGTCGTAATGAGAGAGACGGCGAAGCGAAGCCTCAATGCCTCCAATAATGACAGGTACATCCGGAAACAGCTTTTTAAGAATTTGCGAGTATACGATTGTCGGATAATCCGGTCGTGCACCTGCGCGTCCGTTGGGTGTATAGGCGTCGTCGCTTCGTTTTCGTCTTGCAGCGGTATAGTGGTTGACCATCGAATCCATTGCACCCGCAGAAATTCCAAAGAAAAGTCGGGGAGCACCCAATTTCTTGAAATCACGTAAATCATCCTGCCAGTTGGGTTGTGGAATAATGGCGACACGGTAGCCTTTTGATTCCAGTACGCGTCCTATGACAGCGCACCCCATTGAGGGATGGTCGATATAAGCATCGCCGGTAAACAATATTACGTCGATATAGTCCCAACCCAGTCGTTCAATTTCTTTTTTTGTGGTTGGAAGCCATAGCTGCCGGTATGTTGTAGTCTTCTCTGTCATTTGTCCTTGTCTTTTAGTAAATCTTCCATTCGTAGCATTTCATCGCGAAGCTGTGCCGCAGAAATGAAGTCCATATTTTTTGCCGCTTCAATCATTTCTGCCTTGACTTTCTCAATGGATTTCTTGAGTTCCGTTTCGTTCATATAGGCGATAACCGGGTCGGCAGCAATGTTTTCCGTTTCGCTGAAATCCTGGTCATAAGAAACAGTCTTTTGGGATAACTTTTGTTTTGGTTCGACCTTTGTTTCAGCATTTTTCTTTTCTTGTCCAATGATTGGAGTCCGTGCCTTGACAATTGGTTGTGGCGTGATGCCGTGTTGTTCGTTATAGGCCAGCTGGATGCTTCTTCGCCGTTCGGTTTCCTCTATTGTCAGGCGCATGGAGTCAGTGATTTTATCAGCATACATGATAACTGTGCCGTTGAGGTTTCGCGCCGCACGGCCTACAGTCTGTGTCAGTGAACGGTGTGAGCGAAGGAAGCCTTCCTTATCGGCATCGATGATGGCGACAAGTGAAACTTCCGGTAGGTCGAGACCTTCACGGAGGAGGTTGACACCAATCAGTACATCAATTTTCCCTTCACGCAAATCGTCCAAAATTTGGATTCTGTCCATCGTATCAACATCGGAATGGATATAGGCACATGAAATATTCAATTTAGTCAGATAGGCCGACAACTCTTCCGCCATTCGCTTGGTCAATGTCGTAACCAGAACCCGTTCGTTTCGCTCGATTCTTACGGTGATTTCTTCCAGTAAGTCGTCGATTTGTCCTTTTGATGGACGTACGATAATTAGCGGGTCAAGCAATCCTGTCGGACGTATCAGCTGTTCAACGATAATGCCTTCAGATTTGTTCAGTTCATAGTCGGCAGGGGTAGCACTGACATATATGGTCTGATGCGTTGTCGCCTCGAATTCTTCAAATTTCAATGGTCGGTTGTCGATTGCTGCAGGAAGACGAAAACCATATTCCACAAGGTTCATTTTTCGGGAAATATCTCCACCGTACATGGCGCGGATCTGTGGTATGGTCACATGGCTTTCATCAATGAAAGTGATGAAGTCCTTCGGGAAATAGTCGAGAAGGCAATAAGGTCGGACACCAGGTTCGCGACCGTCGAAATAGCGGGAATAGTTTTCGATACCGGAACAATAACCCACTTCGCGTATCATTTCCACATCGTAGGTCACTCTTTCGTACAAGCGTTTGGCTTCTACGCTTCGGCCTTCGTTGCGGAACATTTCGACTTGTTTCCCCAAGTCGATTTCTATTTGGCCGATAGCGGATGCGGTTCGTTCTTTCGTGGCTACGAAAATGTTGGCAGGGAAAATCTTGTATCCTTCCAAATGATCTTCAATAGCCATAGTGTTTGGATTGATGGATGAAATGGATTCTATTTCATCTCCCCAGAAAATCACGCGGATGATGATTTCTTCATATCCCAAATATATGTCGGTCGTATCGCCTTTGACCCGGAACTGTCCGCGTCCAAGGTCTATTTCATTGCGGGAATACAGTGACTCGACAAGACGGCGCAGGAATGCGTTTCGGGCAATTTTCTGTCCTACTTTTATCTCGATGACATTGCTTTCGAAATCAGCAGGATTACCGACACCGTAGAGGCAGGAAACGGACGAAACCACAATGACGTCTCTTCTTCCGGAAAGTAATGCGGTTGTTGCCGCCAGTCGCAGCCGATCGATTTCGTCGTTAATCATCAAGTCCTTTTCGATGTATTTGTCGGAGGAAGGAATGTAGGCTTCCGGTTGGTAGTAGTCGTAGTAGGAGACGAAATAATGCACAGCATTGTTGGGAAAGAAATTCTTGAATTCTGCATATAGCTGTGCAGCCAGTGTCTTGTTGTGGGAAAGTATCAGAGTCGGACGGTTCAGACGTTCAATGACATTCGCCATAGTGAATGTCTTGCCAGAACCGGTCACGCCCAATAGTGTCTGATATTGTACGCCTTCGTTTGCAGCCTTGCATAAAGCCTCGATAGCTTGTGGCTGGTCGCCTGTCGGCTTATATTTTGATTGTAATTCAAAGTTCATTCTGAATTTATGCTTTTATAAAATGCAAATCCTACAATTTCACAAAGATAATATAAAAGACGGAAGCAGTGGCAAGTAAAAATGCAGTTTTCAAATTGCTTGTGCCGAATTACATCCTAATGTTAGATGCGGGCAAATTAAGGAATGATAACCCTTTCACCCATTAGCTTTGCAAATTGACTTCTGAGGTTTGTCAGTTCCTGTTGTTGTTCCATTAGAGCTGTCATCTGTTCCATGTTATTGGAAATGACAGTCTGTTTTATCTGTTCCTGCAACATTTTGATCTTACAGGACAAGATGGCATCCTTCCATCCCAAAATGGCTCTTGGAATCAAATCTTTCAACCGATCAATTTCCGTCTCAATTTTTGCATATTTAGTGTGGACTTTGCTCAATTGATATCGGTCGCTTATCAGGTTGGCAGAAATTGTGCGTATTTCGTCGTCAGGGTCAGAGCAGAGAATTCTTTCCAAATAGTTCATTTTGTATTGTTGGATTCGTTGCTCAATTTCTGTGTTGATTTGCACATTCAATGCCGATTCAGCCTTTTCTATTTCGTCAAAATTATTTGCAGTCATGCGAATTTTGCTGTATCCCTGTTGTTCAAGGTCTTTGCGGACTGTTTCCAGTTCTTGGGTTTTTGCCTGATAGTCAAGTTTGAATTTGGGCAGCAGCTTGAGTGAAAGCTGAAAAATCTTTTCAAATGACTTGTTTGAAAACTTCAAATCATCGCTTGACAGTTCATTATAGATATATTCGATGACAGACAGTTGAACCGATTGGCCGTTTGCATCATATGCTTCACAAAGGTTACACATACCGTACTTGGCCACATAACGAATCACTTCTCTCTCAAACGGTTGGAGGACGTTTCCGAAAGAGTTGGTAGCATCTTGTTTACTCTGTTCAGTCGTTGCCGTATCAGAAACTAGTTTGTCTTCTTTTCTCGGCTCTTCGGTATTCGCCTGTTTATAGGGCTGTTTGCCGGCTTGCTTTTCTATTTCTTTGGCAATTTCCTTGAACAGAACTTTTTCTTCAATACCGAAATGGGTGCTGCATTCTTTTACATATACAGCTCTGGTTATTTCAGAAGGTATGACAGAAATAGACTTGACAATGTCGGTAATGGCAGCCGCTTTTTTTATTGGGTCATTTTCAATGCCGTCCAGCAGTATACGGGTTTTGAATTGGATAAAATCGGTTTCGTGCGAACTGATATATTCTTGAAACTCCGTGGCATTGTGCTTCTGTGCATAGCTGTCCGGATCATCGCCGTCTGGCAGTAGCAGAACTTTGACATTCAAACCTTCTGCCAACAGTAGGTCGATACCTCTCAACGATGCTTTTATTCCAGCCGCGTCGCCGTCGTACAGCACCGTTATATTGTTTGTAAACCGGTGGATGAGACGGATTTGTCCTTCTGTAAGGGATGTGCCGGATGAGGCGACAACATTTTCAACACCTGATTGATGCATTGACAGTACGTCGGTGTAGCCTTCTACGAGATAACATTTGTCTTGCTTGACAATCGCCTGCTTTGCCTGGAAAAGTCCGTAAAGTTCATAGCTTTTCTTGTAGATGATGGATTCCGGCGAGTTGACATATTTGGCATGGTCTTTCTTTAGGGTACGGCCGCCGAAAGCCACTACTTTACCGGCGACATTAAAGACAGGAAACATTACCCGTCCTTTATAGCGGTCGTAAATGCCACGTTCGTTTTCAATGCATAGTCCTGTTTCAATGGCAAATTTCGGGTTGAAACCATCTTTCTTAATAGTGTCGTACAATTCGGTGCGGCTGTCGATGGAATAACCGAGATGGAATTTTTTTATGATACTGTCGTTGAAACCGCGTTCGTAAAAATAGCTGAGTCCGATGTTACGGCCTTCCTGGGTTTCAAACAGATTCTTTTCAAAATGTTGTAACGCAAATTCGTTGATAAGCAACATGTTTTCGCGTTCTGACTGTGACGCTTTCTCTTGGTCGGTCAGTTCGCGTTCCTTGATTTCAATATTGTATTTCTTTGCCAGATATTTTAGCGCTTCATAATAGGATATCTGTTCATGTTCCATTATGAAGTTGACTGCACTGCCGCCTTTTCCGCAACTGAAGCATTTGCAGATGCCTTTTGCTCGCGATACGCTAAAGGATGGTGTCTTTTCATTATGAAAAGGACACAGGCCGATGTAGTTCGCACCACGTCGGCGCAAATGCACAAAGTCGGACACAACTTCGACAATGTCGGCTGTATCAAGGATGCGTTCTACTGTTTCTTTGTCAATCATTGATGATTAATTTAGCTCACAAAGTTAGCTAAAAAGAAACAACAGAGGTGCATTTTAGTGTTTAAAAATGGTGATTAAAAATACGGCAGGCCGCCCTTTAATGGTAAGAACAGCCTGCCGTAAAATGTCAGAATTTTTATCGAATGATAAATTTTTCGGAACTTTGTCTGCCTTCTTGTAGAAGTGTCACAAAATAAATGCCGGTTGGCAGATAGGAGATGTCCATGGCAAAATTGTTATTGCCTTTCTCGATTTGTATACCGGAATTTTGTATTACAGCTCCAGCCATGTTGTAGATTAGTAATTGGCCGTTAGTCGCGTGGTCGGATGAGAAAGAAACGTTTAATGTTTCTGTGCTGTTGGTCACCGTCAAGGATTTCGGAACGGTAATGGCTGTTACAGAACTTTCGTCCGGTATGGGATAATTGGCCATCAAATCTCCCAGAGCAAAGTCGGCGTCAGTAGTAGCGTTGAAATAAACCGACAGGTTGGTTATTTTTAACGGGAACTGTTGGATGTCGAAAGGTATACCATTTTCAGAAAGATTGAAAATGCATTTGCAATCTGTACTGGATGGCGTCACTTCAATGTTGTGAATATTTGATTGCTTGTCTGTCAATTGGATTAGTATGCGGTCAATTGCGGATTGGGGGTCATATACGTTCATAGAAAGATTGTCGGGCAATCCATATACGGTTGTCGCTCCGGTATGATTGATGCGCAAAAGGCGGCCACTGATCTTGTCGACATGGAAACCTGTTACGTGTTCCCAATTGGATGGAATGTCGTCGGTAATGGTCAGATTGGTCAAACCGCTTGTTGATGTGGACGGTTGGTCAATGATATCTTTGAAATTTAAGACAGTCATGCTGCCTTTGCCTATTTCAACTGTGACATCGAACGATATGGACAAGTCACCGAATGTTCCGGTTACAGTGGTTGTGCCGTTTTGTATGCCTGACAATACTCCATCTTGAATTTTCACAATCTCCGGTGTTGATGTCTCCCATTGGAATGCTCCGGCTTCGAGGGGAATGGACTTTCCGTTGACAATGCCATAAACTGGAATGATGTATTGACGGGAGGAGTCAATCAGCAGTTCGCTGAACGGGAGTTGGACTTCAGTGGCTTCCTGTACGTTGAGGGGCACTTCGCATGAAATGTTCCCCTTCGTCGCAATGATTTTTCCGCTGCCTCCTTGCTGATAGGAGTGGAAGATACCATTATCGTCGACATATCCAAGTGTTTCAGGAGATACCGAGAAAGAACAGTCTGCAACATTTTCTTCGACAATATTTCCGTATTGGTTATAGGAAACGACTGATAGCGGCAAACTGGAAATGGTCGCAGTTGTGATGACTTTTTTACTGAATGACATTTGGGTAACTGTCTTGTCTTCTGGTGCCAGTGAAACGGCTAGCATTGCGTCTTGCACAGGTCGGACAGAACCTCTTCCGGGGAGATTCTGCATTTCTTCGTTGATGACAATCGCAGCTGAACCTCCACTGTCGAAATTGACGATGTCCCATGCACCGTGTTGGAGCATCCAGTTGGCCATTTCGACACAGTCGATAGGCTGGCTTTGTGTTGACATTTCATTCAGGCAGATGTAGAGCTTTGTCTTGTCCTTGGAAATGCCTGCCATTACGTGTGAAGACTGTTCGTATTCCCGCCCGTTTTCAAAATTGTTGTATTCGCCTTCGTGGAGAACTCCGTCATGGGCGATGCTTGGATAACCGTGAAATCCGTTGAGTATTGACTCCGGCGCGGTTCCCCAAGAGGGCGATGTCACACGTTGACGTACATAGAGAACATCACCGACCTGGATGTGTCCGTCAAGCGCTTTTAATTTGCTCCCCCTCAAATAGATCACGCATTCGGTAGCGGATGTTTGTTGCGGCTCACTGCTGATTGCAACGATTTCGCAGGGAATGTCATCTCCGTTGACTATCCATGGCTGTTGTGGCTGTACTTTGATGTAAGTGCCGGGTTCGCTTAGCGTTGTTCCGTTCAGATGGTTGAAAAAAATGCAGTCGCCGGTCAGTCCTGAGGCGCTGGCATTGAAAATGTCAATGCCGACTTCCGTTTTGTCAGCCGTGATGATTTTTGTGTCATAGCCGGGCAGGAATATTTCTGCCTTTTTGTCAGTAGTTATTGCAAGCATGGAACGCCCGGTCAGCAAATGCGTGATTTGACCGTTGGAAATGTTGCCACCAATGCAGATGCCTGATTCATAAACAAAGAAATCATGATTCCATGCTATTTTTACCTCGTGTCCGGGCTTCGAATTTTCTTTGTAGTACGTCATTACATCCCATCGGTTTACATCCGGAACTTGGTTTCGGCTCATTGCCTGTTCAACCTTGTTGTAAGGATTCGTCAAATCAATGGTGGAGTACCAGATGATAAGCGGTTTGTCTGGATAGATGATTTTTGTGTACTCAATGCCGGGTCCGACATTATAACAAGCTACAGTGTCGGCCGGTCCCCATTCAGGATTTGCCAAGGCACTTGTGGCTGCGAGTGACAGGGCTAATGTTAGGTATGTTTTCATTGGATTTAATGTTAAAAATAAAGCCAACTATTATTGTTGGCTTTATTGGGTTATTAATATAATATTCCTTTACATGATATGTCTTTCACGAAGGCGTAGCTGCCAGTTCCATGCAGATTTCATGGTGTCTTCCAATGACACTTCTGCTTTCCAACCAAGTACAGTGTTGGCTTTTGTCGGTTCTGCCCAAACTTGTTCGATGTCACCGTCGCGGCGGCCGACAATCTTATACGGAACTTTTACTCCCGTAGCTTTTTCAAACGTATGGATGAGTTCGAGCACGGAAACGCCTTTACCGGTGCCAAGATTGAAGATTTCCACCTTGTCATTACTTTTGTTTTCCAGCATGCGTTTGATAGCGACGACATGAGCTTTTGCAAGGTCGACAACATTGATGAAGTCACGGATACAAGAGCCGTCAGGAGTGTTGTAGTCATCACCGAATACGCTCAATTCTTTTCTAACACCAATAGCTGTTTGTGTTAGATAAGGTATTAAGTTTTGGGGTACTCCGTTTGGCAATTCTCCGATTTCTGCAGAAGGATGTGCTCCAACCGGGTTGAAGTAGCGCAAAATAATGCTCTTTATTGGGGCTCCGGCGTAACAGTAGTCTGTAATAATTTCTTCTGAAATCTGTTTTGTGTTGCCGTAAGGTGAAGTGGCTTTTTTGATCGGCGCTGACTCGTCAACCGGATTTTTGTCGGGCTCTCCGTATACTGTGCAGGACGAGGAGAAAACAATACCTTCTACGCCAAATTCTGGCATCAGTTCAAGCAGGTTGATGAGTGTATTCAAGTTGTTGCGGTAGTAAAGCAGAGGCTTCTGCATGGATTCGCCTACGGCTTTGCTTGCTGCAAAATTGATGATACCCTTGATGCCTGGATAGTCGTTGAAAAGTTTTCTTAACGCATTTATGTCGGTACAGTCTGCCTTAACGAAATGTGGACGTATTCCTGTTATGCGTTCGATTCCGTCAACAACATCTGCATTACTATTTGACAAATTGTCAATAATAACAACTTCATAACCTGAATTTTGTAGTTCGACTACGGTGTGGGATCCAATGTATCCGGTTCCGCCTGTGACTAAAATTAAATTTTTCATATAAAATATATTTTGAATGTTTTTGTCGGTGGAGGCATTGTTCAGTTAGAAGAATGTGTTTTTGCCGACATCTGTATGACGTTTTGTATGTGTTGCAAAATTACACATATAAATCAAAAAAGCAAATGGCGCCAATCGTTTTTTTGATTTCGGCTATTTTGTGGATAGATTCCACAATTTTGTTGACTTTTTCATCAGACTTTGGCTTGGAGTGGAAGGGGAAAAGTTTTTAAAATGCTGATAGATAGATGTGAAATGTTTTTAATGCTTAGTTGGCACATGTTTTGTAGATTGATGTGTAGAAAAATTTAAGTAGTTATGAAAAAAATATTGTTATTTATTGGAGCAAGTGCATTGGTAATGTCATCTTGCAACAACCAGAAATTGGAACAGGCTCGTGAAACTGCAGTTCAGGATTCTTTGGAAATTGAAAGTCTGACTGCTCAGAAGGATAGTTTGATGTCGTTGGTAGGAGATATCAATAACAGTCTTTTGGAAATCAATGAGCTTGAAAACATCGTGACATCGAAAGATTTTCAGTCTGAGTCTCCTTCACAGAAGCAGGAAGTTCTCAATAATTTGGCAAATATCAAGCGTGAACTTGCTGACCGACGTAAGAAGTTGGATGATTTGGAAGCTCAGTTGAAAAAGAACAACGGATATACTGCCAATCTTAAAAAGACAATCGATACGCAAAAGCAGATGATTGAAGAACAGAATTCAAAAATCTCTATGCTTGAAGGCGAATTGGCAAAGGCAAATGTCAAAATCGAAGGACTGACAGGAAAGGTGGACTCTCTTAATACTCAGGTAGCAACTGTTTCAAATGCGAAAGCAGAAGCTGAAGCCCGTTCGGTTCAACTGAACGATCAACTCAATACCTGTTATTATGTGGTGGCAACCAACAAGGAGTTGAAGTCCATGCAGATTCTTGAAAAGAAATTCTTGGGCCGTACAAAAGTGATGGAAGGTGATTTCGACCGTTCTGCTTTTATTAAGGCCGACAGACGCACTTTGAAGGAAATTCATACGAACAGTAAAAGTGCAGAAATCAAGACGAAGCAACCTGCAAGTTCTTATGAAATTGTAGATGTTAATGGATTGAAAACGATCAAAATTACAAATCCAAATCTGTTTTGGGAAAAATCAGATTTTCTGGTGATCGAGGTTAAATAAATGGTTCTTATTTAGACAATTCGCATAAGTCACAAGCTATTTTAAGCGAATGACTGACATATTTCCAACAGCGGTTGGAACATGGATTGCGAGTTAAATTCAAGGTTCAAAAACCGGTTTGTGAAAACAGGTTTTGAGAACCTTGAATTTTTTTATTCAAAGCGGATACTTTTGGCCGGCTTTATTGAGGCTACAATGTAGGACGGAGCTATCAGAGAAATGGCCGCAATGATAAAAATGCCGATGTTGAGAACTGCGAGCCACACATTGATTTCGACCGGAACGTAGCTCATATAATACGTAGTTGCATCCAGTTTTACGAGGTGGCAATATTTTTGGAGAAAGATCAGAGAGAATCCGATAATGTTTCCCCACAGCATGGATTTGAGTATCAGTTTTTGTGCCAATGAAATGAAGATGAGACGGATACTTCTGTTGTTGGCTCCGAGAGCTTTCAGTATTCCAATCATGTTGATGCGGTTCAGCACAACGATTATCAATCCGGCAATTAAGGAAAAACAGGCCACAACCGTCATGAGTATCAGGATAACCACAATGTTGGTGTCAAGCAGTTGCAGCCACGCAAAATAGGTGGAATTGTTGTCTTTTGCAGTGGAAAGCTGGTAGACATCCGTAGAATTATTTTTGTAGATGTAATCATAAATTTGAGCCGTTACATATTGAGATGCATTATCGATGTCATCAAGTGAAGGACAGTTGTATTCAATGGCAGTTCCCATGTTGGAATCCCAGCGGTGAACGGATTGGGGTATGCTGATATTTCCGATGATGATGTTTTTGTCGAAATCCTCAAAGTCGGTATTGAAAATTGCGCTGACTGTCAGTTTCCGAATTTTCATGGTTCCGTTGGCGATGAAATATACGGAAATTTTATCATTTACATTTATGCCCAGATTGTTGGCTACATGTTGGGAAATAGCGATGTTGTTGCCGGAGAGATTGATTTCTCCTTCAATTTTGTAGCTTTCAAGGAAGCGGGTGTCGGCATCTGTAGGAAGGCCCTTAAACATCAGCCCGTTGAATTCGGTAGGCGTTTTAATGATACAAGGTGCCTCGGCAACAAGTTGTACGGATTTCAGTATTCCATTTGAATTATCGACGAGTGATTGAAAAAACGGAGCGTAAACAATCGGGATGTTTTCACCGGCAGAAGAACTGTTCTGTCCGTTAGTAATGCGTATGTGAGCATTCAGTTCTGAGATTTTATTTACAATCGTATGCTTGAAACCAGATACGATGGAAATGGACGCAATCATAATGACGATGGCAATGACAATGCTTGTGACGGCGACATTGATGGTAAATGCCGACGACTTTGTAGCTTGGTCGTTGGTATAGAGTTGCAGACGTTTCGCAATGAAAAATTCAAATTTCATAAACTCGGTTTTTGCTTTGGATGGGTACAAAAGTAAATTATTTTGAAGTATAATCAAAAAAGTAAACTAATTTCGTACTTTTGCAGAATAAATCGAGTATAGGTCATGAAAGAATTGAAAAATGTATTCAAGTTAATCATATTTCCGGCTCAAACATGGGGCTATGTACTTCAAGGTGGAGTGCCGAGCGCTACGATTGAACGGAATCTGTTTTATCCACTGATTGGTGTCACGGCTTTGTCATGCTTTTGTCAGATGTTTTATTTTGATGAATTGAAGCTGTCGGCAGCCATGATCAATGCAATCATATATTTTGCGTCCTATTTTTTAGGCTATATCATCAGTGTGATGGCTATCGCCTGGATGCTTGGCAAGATTGCTGAAAAGGGAAGCAAGATTTCAGAAGGTAGAATCAAGAAACTGGTGATGATGAATATGGCAGTGCTGATGATTCTTGCCATTATTCAGAATTTATTGCCGACTTCTTTGGTTTTGCTTGAACTGTTTAAACTGTATTTACTTTTCATAATCAGTAAAAGTTTGTCATATTTCCCAGTTCAAGGGGAGAATAAAACCTATTATGTATTGGGCACGTTTATTGCTGTGCTCTTTTCTGTTGAACTGGTGAAATTTGTATTCAATTTAATAATGCCGGAAGTATAATATGAAGTTGCCTCAAATAAATATTAAGAACAAACGCGCGACGTTTGATTTCGAAATTCTCGACACCTACACGGCTGGAATAGTATTGACAGGTACGGAGATAAAGTCTATCCGTTTGGGTAAAGCGAGTTTGACGGATTCTTTCTGCTATGAGAACGATGGCGAGATATGGATCAAGAATATGTATGTTGGAGAATATTTTTATGGCTCCTATAATAACCATAGCTCTCGTCGTGACAGAAAACTTCTGCTCAACAAGAAGGAAATTCGTGAGTTGGGTAAGGCGAGTAAGGATAACGGCTTTTCGATAGTCCCGTTGCGTGTCTTTATCAATGACAAAGGATTGGCAAAGGTTGTTATTGCGCTTGGCAAAGGTAAGAAAGAATATGACAAGCGTGAATCAATCAAAGCTCGTCAGGACAAATTGGAAATGGATAGAATGTTTAAGCGATAAAGTCAAGCTATATCTTTTCGCAGAGAAGTAGGATATTTTTTTTGTTGGCGGTAGTTGTTGCAAAAATGTAATGACTGCCGCCATCTTTCAGTTTAAGCCGTTTTCTGAGCTCTTCCGGCGTGAGAGGAAAATTGCGGCAGGAAATATTGGCCGTATCTGTTGTTGCTTTTAGTCTTTTTATATCCGGTTTCGAAAGTGTGAATATTTGATTTATCCGGAATTTTCTTCCAGGAAAATCGGGTAAATGCTTTTCTGAAAGAAATAGGTGTGAGTTTTGTGAAATGATGGACAGATGGTAGGCTTTACCTACTTGATTAAAGGCTCCGGCTTTCATGATGGAGGCATTCGGAACATAGAGGCAATATCCCTCATCGGGTGTCAGTTCTGAACATTTTTCGGATGTCCCGAAAGAGTAGGTGAATTCTTGTGCGCCTTCGGTCTCGAAGTTGATTGTGTGGATTAGAATGTCTTCGTTTGATGGTGCATTGTCGAAGGGAATCTTGAAAAGTAATTCCTTACAGTCGTTTTTGACTGACAATATCCATATATCTGAAATGCCGGGATAATCCTTGATTGTTTTTGTCAGGTCAATCATGGGGGAGGCTTTGACAATAATAAAGTTGACGGTTTCTTTGAGTTTGGACATTACGTCCTGAATCGACGGCACACAGTCGGAAAGACTGTAGAGACGTTGGTTTCTGTCTCCACCCAATCTGCGTGACGGATCTGCAAAACAAGCGTCGAAATGTTTCGAATTGTGTTGGACAAACACTTCGGAGTCTAGGCAGAGAACCGTGATGTTGTTTCGTCCTAATTGCTTGAAATTACGTATGGCAATATCGGTAACAGTTGGATTGATGTCAATAGTTGTCACGGTTTCGACTTGTTGGGCAATATAATAGTCGTCAACACCCAGTCCGCAGGTGAGGTCGAGTACGCTTTTCTGTCCGGCAAACAACTGCGAGTGGAATTTTGCCAAAACTTCAGAGGTGGCCTGCTCTATGCTGACTTGTGTGGGGTAGATTATTTTTTCAGCAAGTTCAGGTATTTTGCCGGTAGCCTTTTTGCGGCAGTCAATTTGTTGGAGAGCAAATTCCAGGTCAAAGGGAAGGTCGTTGTATTTCTTTAGCCTGAGTTGCATCGTATTTGCATCTTTGTTTTTACGGATGAATTCATTGAATTCAGCTGACTCTATGAAGGCTAAATCTATCATGACTTTCTTGACGGGTTATTGTTTTTTTGTTTTAGTGTGCGGCAAAGATAATGTAAAAATGAATAGTGGAGAAACAATCCATGGTTATGTTGGCCATGGCATCAGGTTTTTACGGATATTGATGGTGATTCTCTATGAAATATTTCTATTGAATTACTTAAATTGTTTGCAAAATGATGGGAATTAATATTAATATAGCTATATTTGTGGTGATTTTTTAGATAAGTTGTAACTAAACGATTATAATAACAAACCTATATATAGAATTTGATATGAAAGTTTTAAAATTTGGAGGTACGTCTGTTGGGACGGTTGAGAGTTTGTCTCATGTCAAACGCATTGTGGAGAGTTTGGACGAGCAAGTAATTGTAGTTGTGTCTGCTTTGGGAGGCATAACCGACCAGCTGATTACCACCGCCCAAATGGCCTCGAAAGGTGATTCGTCATATCTGGGTAACTATGCAAAAATCATTGAACGCCACAATTCGGTCATTGATGGTATGGTGCCTGCCGAATTCCAGTTGGATGTGCGGTCTATCACCGGACCATTGCTGGAAGAACTTGGAAATATATATAGAGGGGTTTCTCTTATTAAGGATTTGTCGCCGAGAACATTGGATATCATAGTGAGCTACGGCGAGCGGTTGTCGTCGGTGATTATCAGCAGGGTGATTGACGGTGCTGCCTATTTTGATTCTCGAAACTTTATCAAAACCATACGCCAGTTCAATAAACATATTGTTGACTTTGATGCGACAGGCGATTTGATTCATAAGACATTTGACGACTTTTCAGGAAAAGTTGCCGTAATTCCCGGTTTTATTTCTTCGGACAGGGATTCGGGGGATATTACAAATTTGGGACGTGGAGGCAGCGATTATACCGCAGCCATTGTAGCAGCCGAACTGAAAGCCTCCGTTTTGGAAATCTGGACAGATGTTGACGGATTCATGACAGCCGACCCACGAGTTATCAGCAATGCCTATGTCATTGACCATTTGTCGTTTCTCGAAGCTATGGAGTTGTGTAACTTTGGTGCAAAGGTAATTTATCCTCCTACGATATATCCGGTGTTCCACAAAAATATCCCGATAGTTATCAAAAACACGTTCAATTCGGAGGCTCCGGGCACATGGATAACGAATGACATGCCAAAGGAGGACGGAAAAGCCATCAAAGGTATTTCATCCATTAACGATACATGTCTGATTACGGTTTCGGGGTTGGGCATGGTTGGCGTGATTG
This sequence comes from uncultured Porphyromonadaceae bacterium, assembly GCA_900548875.1. Taxonomy (GTDB): domain Bacteria; phylum Bacteroidota; class Bacteroidia; order Bacteroidales; family Muribaculaceae; genus Limisoma. Next base: position 75,874 of record URMA01000003.1, read on the forward strand.
GCGTCAATTCCCGCATTTTTAATGCTTTGGCTAAGAATGGCGTGAGTGTCTTTCTTGTTTCTCAAGCTTCTTCCGAGCATAACACCTCTTTTGCAGTCAAGCATTGCGATGCCGATTTGGCTGTCAGAGTGTTGGAAGATGAGTTTGCGAGTGAGATAAATACGGGCGAGATTACAACCATTACGGCTGAACGTGATTTGGCCACAGTTGCCATTGTTGGTGAAAACATGAAGCATACTCCGGGCATTGCCGGAAAGCTGTTTAATACGTTGGGTAGAAATGGTATCAATGTGATAGCGTGTGCACAGGGTGCATCGGAAACCAACATTTCGTTCGTTATCCAGTATAGCAGCTTGCGTAAGGCGCTGAACGTTATCCACGACTCATTTTTCTTGTCGGAAACACAGGTGTTGAACTTGTTTGTTGTCGGCGTTGGAAATGTGGGGCGTTATTTGCTTGAACAGATTCGCCGTCAGCAGACCAACCTTAAAGAAAACAAGTCGTTGACATTGAATGTTGTGGGTATTTCCAATTCCAAGCGTTGTGCATTCAATCGGGATGGGCTTGATATTGAAAATTACAAGGAAGTGCTTCAAAATTCGGAGATGGAAGCTTCGCCGGAGAACATAGCTAAGGAGGTGATAAAGATGAATATATTCAATTCTGTCTTTGTCGACTGCACGGCAAGTCCGGCTATCGCAAGTCTTTATGCCGATTTGCTTTCGCACAATGTGAATGTGGTGGCCGCCAATAAAATTGCAGCCTCTTCAAAGTATGAAAACTACAGTCAGTTGAAACAGATAGCTCGGAAAAAAGATGTCAAATTCCTTTTTGAAACGAATGTAGGAGCCGGACTTCCTATCATCAATACAATCAACAGCCTGATAAATTCCGGTGACCGGATACTTAAAATTGAAGCTGTTATATCGGGCACATTGAACTATATATTCAATGTGGTGAGCGAAAACGTGCCATTGAGCAAGGCCATTAAGATGGCCAAAGAAGCCGGTTACAGTGAACCGGATCCTCGTGAGGACTTGAGTGGGAAGGATGTTGTCCGGAAGATTGTCATTCTATCCAGAGAGGCCGGATATAAGGTGGAAACGGAAGATGTGAAGAAGCATTTGTTTATTCCCGACAATTATTTTGAAGGCGGATTGGACGAGTTCTTTAAAAACATCGAAAATTTGGATAAAGATTTTGAAATGAAGCGCAAGCAGGCTGAACAAAAAGGCTTGAGATTCCGTTTTGTTGCTAGATTGGAGAATGGAGAGGTGGAAGTAGGCTTGCAGGAAGTAGGTCCGACACATCCTTTCTATTCATTGGAAAGCAGCAATAATGTGATTCTGCTGACCACGGAACGGTATAAGGAATATCCTATGGAAATCAAGGGATATGGAGCCGGCGCCGTTGTAACAGCTGCCGGAGTCTTTGCGGATATTATCAGTATTGCGAATATACGTTAAATTAAGGGCAAATGAAACATATCATAATTTTAGGTGACGGCATGGCTGATGAACCAATACCAGAGCTGGGCAACAAGACACCGATGGAGGCGGCTGAAACCCCCACGATGGACTGGTTGGCATCGCATGGTCGTGTGGGATTGTTGAAAACTGTTCCTGTCGGTTATCATCCCGGTAGTGAGGTGGCCAATATGTCCGTATTGGGATATGATTTGGACAAGACATTTGAAGGACGCGGTTCCTTGGAAGCTGCCAGTATGGGGGTGCCTCTTTTGGATGACGAGATGGCCATGCGCTGTAATCTAATATGTATTGAGAATGGAATTATCAAGAATCACTCGGCAGGGCATATTTCCAATGAGGAAGCTGCTGAGCTGATTGTCAGCCTGAACGAAAAACTCGCAGACGATAATGTGCATTTTTATCAAGGTGTATCTTATCGTCATCTTTTAAAAATAAAACATGGCGACAAGCGGATTCTCTGCACTCCGCCGCACGATGTGCCCGGCACGCCTTTCCGGGATGTGCTTGTCAAGGCAGAAACGCCAGAAGCTCAAGCAACGGCAGATTTGCTGAACAATTTGATTCTCCGGTCGCAGGAATTATTGGAGAATCATCCTGTCAACTTGAAACGGAAAGCTGAGGGTAAAGATGCTGCCAATAGCATTTGGCCTTGGTCTCCAGGCTATCGGCCTAAAATGCAGACGCTCATGGAACGGTTTGGTATCCGTAGCGGTGTCGTCATTTCGGCCGTTGACTTGATTCGGGGTATTGGCGTGTATGCCGGATTAAGGCCTGTGCTGGTAGAAGGCGCAACGGGACTCTGGGATACGAATTATGAAGGAAAAGTAGCGGCTGCCGTGACCGCCTTGAAAGATAATGATTTTGTCTTTCTTCATATCGAAGCCAGTGATGAAGCCGGACATGAGGGCGATTATAATTTGAAAATCAAAACAATAGAAAATCTTGACAGCCGTGTCTGCAAGCCAATCGTTCAGGCCGTGCAGGGGATGGACGAACCGGTGGCAATTGCTGTATTGCCGGATCATCCCACACCTTGTCATATCCGAACACATACGAGCAATCCTGTTCCGTTCTTGATTTATCGACCGGGAGAAACGGCTGACGGAGTGGAGGCATTTTCTGAACGCTCGGCCAAGGATGGCAGTTATGGTTTGTTGGAAGGCGATCAATTTATAAAAGAATTTTTAAAGTGAACTTAAGTTATGAAATACTATAGTACAAATGGGAAAGCGCCCATGGTTTCTCTGAAGAATGCCGTTATTAAGGGACTGGCTTCTGACAGAGGTTTATATATGCCGGAACGTATTCCTACAATTCCTGGGGCATTCTTCAAAAATATTGATGGTATGACCTTGCAGGAAATTTCCTATGCCGTAGCCAATACGATGTTTGGCGATGACATAGAGTCGGAGGTGCTGAAAGAAATTGTAGACGAAACATTGAATTTTGACATTCCGTTAAAGCATGTATCAGGCAATCGTTACAGTCTGGAACTTTATCACGGACCGACATTGGCATTTAAAGATGTGGGAGCACGCTTTATGGCGCGGTTGTTGGGCTATTTTAATTCCCAAAGTTCGGATACACGTCCGGTGAATGTGCTGGTTGCCACTTCCGGCGATACGGGAAGTGCCGTTGCCAATGGTTTCCTGGGTGTGGACGGAGTACGGGTCTTTGTCCTTTATCCGAAAGGTAAGGTCAGCAAGATTCAGGAATCGCAGTTCACTACATTGGGAAGAAACATAACGGCCATAGAGGTGGAAGGAACTTTTGACGATTGTCAGGCATTGGTGAAAAATGCCTTTATGGACGAAGAGTTGAACCATCATATGAAGTTGACGAGTGCCAACTCTATCAATATTGCCCGCTTCTTGCCGCAAATGTTCTATTATTTTTATGCTTATGCACAATTATTGCAGAAGGGGGACATTGATATGGATAATATCGTTGTGGCTGTGCCGAGCGGTAATTTTGGTAATTTGACAGCCGGTTTGTTTGCCAAGAAAATGGGTCTGCCAATCAAGCGCTTTATAGCTGCGAATAATCGCAATGATGTGTTCTACAATTATTTGCAGACGGGCGTCTATAGTCCGAAACCTTCAGTACAGACAATTGCCAATGCCATGGATGTGGGTGACCCAAGCAACTTCGTGCGGATATTGGCATTGTACGGACATTCCTATGATGCTATTCGAAATGATATTTCGGGCTTTACATATACAGATGAACAGATTTCGGAGACTCTGCGTGACACCTTTGAAAATGACCATTATTTGCTTGACCCTCATGGCGCAGTTGCTTACAGGGCATTGCTGGAAGGCTTGAAACCGGAAGAAACTGGAGTGTTTTTGGAAACGGCACATCCTGCCAAATTCAAATCAACTGTTGATTCCATTATTTCCGGCGAAGTGGAAATTCCGGTCAAGTTGCAGAAATTTATGGAAAGGCGCAAACAGTCCATTCCAATGTCAGCAGCATTTCCGGCATTGAAAAAATATCTGTTGGAGCAATAGGGTTGAGTTCGTGTTCGAAAAAGCTTGAAATTATTTGAATTTCACTTTTTCGGATACGATGACACCACCGATTGTCAGTGCGCAACCGATATAGCCGATGATGCTGACATTTTCATGCAGCAGCCAAACGGAAGCGATAAGGGTGATGACCGGGGAGAAATACAGGTAGTTGGATGCGCGTGATGCTCCTAATTTGTTGATGGCTTCATTCCACAGAATGAAAGCCAGCATGGAACAGACTACACCAAGGAACAGAATGTGCATCCAAATGACCGGTTCCTTCAAAATGGCGAAATCCATGAAATGGTCCTGGAATGAAAGAAACGGCAGGGCAGTGATTACACCATAGAAAAATATTTTTCTTGAAATGAAAAGAGTGTCGTAGCGGGCATTCAGTTTTTTGACAACAATGCAGTAGATGGCAAAACTGACGGCCGCACAAATGGACAGAAAGTCGCCTAAAGGCTTTACCTCAATATTTGAACTGCTGTTGAAAATAACACAGGCCACACCGATAAATGCGATTATGGAGCCGACGATGAAGCCTTTGCTGAGCTGTTCGGTCTTGTACATCATTTTGGTGAGCAATACGGTGATGATAGGCGACAGCGTTACCAGCAGTGAAACATTGGTCACCAATGTATATTGTAATGCCGTATTCTCGCCGATATAGTAGATGGAACCGCCGCAAAGTCCACAAATCATGAAAAGCACTTCATCTTTTAATGAATCGGACAATATTTTTCGGAAGGTCAGCGCCAGTATAATCAGGTAGGCAATAATAAAGCGGATGATATATATTTCGGTAGGTTGAATACCGGCATCGAGTAGTTTACTGGTGGATACAAATGAAATGCCCCATACTGCGGCAACTAAAAATGCCAGCAAGTGGAAAAGCACAGGGCTGTTGTTTTTGCTATATACGTTTGTGTATTTCATAAAAGTATGGTTTCAATATAACTGGAAACATGATGTTTGACGGACAGTCCCTGATGGGGCTATGTCAAATCATATCCTCTCATATGCAAAGATATTTAATATTTATGAATGGTAGCGCTGAATTCTGTAAAATGAACTAAAAAACTTAAAGATTTTCAGCAGTGGGCAATGAATTTGAATGTGGAATGGAAACTGGGTGTGTCCGATATGAAAATTCGGATGGTTCGTTTTGCATTTATGGCGGTTTGCATTATCTTTGTATGCTGATAGGCTATGGTTTGAAATTCTGTTTCGGACCGAGTCCTGGTTTTTGTGGTTAATACGGAACAGACGATTTAATGATAGGATCAGAGGACAAGTCGGTATTGGTTGCTCGGGCAAAATTGTCGGAGTACCTGGATGGCAAAAAGCTTCGCAAGACACCGGAGCGTTTTGCGATACTGGATGTCGTGTTCTCTCATAACGACCATTTTGGAGTGGAATCCATATTCGCTGAAATGGAAGCTAATTCCTACCATGTCAGCCGTTCAACGGTTTATAACACGATGGAACTGTTCTGTGACTGCGGTATAGTAAGGAAACATCAGTTCGGAACCCAAAAGGCACTGTATGAAAAGGTGGTCAGTTCCGGCAACCATCATCATTTGATTTGTACGGAATGTGGAAAAATCAAGGAAATGAAGGACAGTGAACTGATGCGCTATATCAGCATGCGGAAGTATGGCACGTTTACGGCCTCGTATGTGTCACTTTATGTCTATGGAATATGTTCCACCTGTGCCCGAAAACAGCGAAGAAATAAAAAAACAACCAAATAAACGAATATCAAAATCGAAAAATTATGAAAGTAGATGTGCTTTTAGGCTTACAATGGGGCGATGAAGGAAAAGGTAAGGTCGTCGATGTTTTGACTCCGCGCTACGATGTTGTAGCCCGTTTCCAGGGCGGTCCGAATGCCGGTCACACGCTTGAATTTGAAGGAAAGAAATATGTATTACGTTCAATTCCTTCCGGTATTTTCCAACACGGTCAAATCAATGTTATCGGCAACGGCGTTGTGCTTGATCCGGTTTTGTTCCGTGAAGAAGCTGAGGCTCTTGAAAAAAGCGGTGTAAATCTCAAGAAAATCTTGAAAATTTCAAAGAAGGCTCATTTGATTCTTCCTACCCACCGTTTGTTGGATGCTGCCAATGAACGTCGTAAGGGTGATGCAAAAATCGGTACAACCGGAAAAGGTATCGGTCCGACTTATACTGACAAGATAAGCCGTAACGGTTTGCGTGTAGGTGATATTTTCTACGATTTTGAAAAAAAATATGAGGCCGCAAAAGCCAAACATATTGATATGCTGACAATGTTCGGTGAAAAAGTAGATTTGTCAGAACTTGAACCGAAATGGCTGGATGCTATCAATTATTTGAAGGAATTCGAAATTGTCGATAGCGAACATTACGTAAACAAGCTTTTGGCTGCCGGTAAGAGCATTTTGTGTGAAGGTGCACAGGGAACAATGTTGGATGTTGACTTTGGCTCATATCCGTTTGTGACATCTTCGAACACGATTTGTGCAGGTGCATGTACGGGTCTGGGCGTAGCTCCAAACCGTATCGGTGAGGTCTTTGGTATTTTCAAAGCTTACTGTACACGTGTCGGTAGCGGTCCTTTCCCAACAGAATTGTTTGACGAAACGGGAAAGAAAATTCGTGATATTGGTCACGAGTATGGCGCTGTGACTGGTCGTGAACGCCGTTGCGGATGGGTTGACTTGGTAGCGTTGCGCTATGCTATTATGCTGAACGGTGTGACTCAGTTGATTATGATGAAGAGTGACGTGCTTGATACGTTCCCGACAATCAAGGCTTGCGTGGCATATCGCATCAACGGAGAAGAAACTCGTGATTTCCCGTACACGGTGGATGGCGTTGATTTGGAACCGGTCTATAAGGAACTTTCTGGTTGGAATGTCGACATGACAAAGTTCAAGAGTGAAGATGAATTCCCGCAGGAATTTAAAGACTATATCAAGTTCCTTGAAGCTGAATTGGAAGTGCCAATTACGATACTTTCAGTAGGCCCGGACCGCGAACAGACGATTATTCGCAAAAAATAGAATATACAAAACTAAACTTTGAAAAACTTTTAATACCATGGCTAAAGTAAGACCGTTCAAGGGGGTACGACCTCCTGCAGATTTGGTGACAGAAGTAGCTTCTCGTCCTTATGATGTGCTTAATTCTGATGAAGCCCGTAAGGAAGCGGAAGGCAACGAAAAGTCGTTGTACCATATCATTAAACCTGAAATTGATTTCGAATTGGGGACGGATGAGCACGATCCAAAAGTTTACGATCGTGCCGTTGAGAACTTTAGAATGTTTCAGGAAAAAGGATGGCTGGTACAAGATGCGAAGCCTTGCTACTATGTCTATGCTCAGACAATGGATGGCCGCACACAATATGGTTTTGTGGTGGCTGCCAATGTTGACGACTATATGTCGGGTCATATTAAAAAGCATGAACTGACACGTCGTGACAAGGAAGAGGACCGCATGAAGCATGTCCGTATCAATCGGGCGAATGTGGAGCCGGTATTTTTTACGTTCCCTGACAATGCTGAATTGGAAGAAATTCTGCATCAGGTGACAGCCGAAAAGCCGGAGTATGATTTTGTGGCTGAAGACGGGTTCGGACACACGTTCTGGGTGATTAAAGATGATGACAAGATTCAGCGTATCACCGAGTTGTTTGCCGAAATACCGAATATGTATATAGCCGACGGCCACCATCGTAGTGCAGCTGCTGCACTCGTAGGAAAGGAAATGGCTGATGCCAATCCTAAACATACGGGGGAAGAGGAATATAATTATTTCCTTGCGGTATGTTTCCCGGCATCACATTTGAAGGTGATTGACTACAATCGTGTGGTACGTGATTTGAACGGTTTGTCGAAAGACGAATTCTTGGCCAAATTAAGAGTTAATTTCGATGTTGAGCTGAAGGGAAAATATGTTTATAAACCAGCCAAACTGCATAATTTCTCCCTTTATCTTGACGGCGAATGGTATTCATTGACGGCGAAGCCGGGCACATATAATGACAGTGATCCTATCGGTGTACTGGATGTGACGATTTCGTCCGATTTGATTCTTCGTGATATTTTAGGAATAACTGATTTACGTTCCGACAAACGGATTGATTTCGTTGGCGGTATCCGTGGACTTGAAGAGTTGAAACGTCGTGTTGATAGCGGTGAAATGGCAATGGCCTTGGCTCTGTATCCGGTGACGATGCAGCAGATCATCGATATTGCCGATACGGGTAATATCATGCCTCCGAAAACAACATGGTTTGAGCCAAAACTCCGTTCAGGATTGGTTATTCATAAACTTGATGACTGATAACTTTTAATCAAGTATCTATATAAAAAAGCGTCCGGCATTTCAATTTGTCGGGCGCTTTCTTGTATAAGTTTTTGCTTACAGTGCTTTCAATTGAGGCATAATGGCGTCAATATAGTGCTCAACATGAAAGTTCTCAGCATTCCCTGTCAGAAGGAGAATGTCAAAC
>URMA01000004.1 GCA_900548875.1 uncultured Porphyromonadaceae bacterium
GCACAACAATAGCGAGCATCATCAAAAAATATATAATCTTCATAATTTGTAAATATAATAAAATGACATTTATCAAATTTTTCAAACCCTTCGGTTTCAGAACACTACTTTGCGGTTACCGTCGACAGTATGAAGGATGTAAAGTCCTGCCGGAAGGCGTAGCTCACTGCCGTTACCGCTATACATCTCGCGACCGTTCAAGTCGTAGATGCGCATCTCTTCTCTCTCAGGATTGCGCAACACGCCGCCACTCACCACAATTTTGTCGGTTTCCACTGCGCCAACACCGGCATCCTGTCCTTCAATCGTACCAAATTCCTTCCACACATCTGCGCTTTTGTATTTCTCAACGCTCGAAGATGGGACAATCAATCGTACGTTGGCAAGCTGTACAACGCTGAAAACATCAGAAGTAATCCGCTGGGGTTCTTCTGCTATGTTTATAATCTCCTGCAGTCTGTGACAATACATGAAAGCATAATCACCAATGGAGATGACAGAATTTGGTATAGTAACAGATGTAAGCCCGAAACAAGAGCCAAAAGCACAATCGCCTATTGCAGTAACAGAATTTGGAATAGAGACAGAAGTCAGACAACAGCCAGAGAAGGCATAATTACTAATAGAATAAACAGTGTTAGGAAATATATAAGCAGTTCTATTATTTCCCACGGGATACTGGACAAGTTCCGTTGCATCGAAATTAAATAATACACCATCAATGGATTTATAGTGTTTGCTTCCATCTTCTACATTTATCATTGTCAATCCAGGACATCCATAGAACGCACACTCACCAATAGAAGTGACGGAATTTGGTATAGTGACAGATGTTAGTCGAGGACAGCCACTAAAAGCATAATCACCGATAGAGATGACAGAATTGGGTATAGCGACAGACATGAGTTGAGCGCACCAGTAAAATGCCTCATCACCGATGGTGGTAACAGAATTAGGAATGGTAACAGTAGTTAATCCATTACAATTTTTGAAAGTAGATTCACCGATAGAAGTGACAGAATTCGGTATAGTGATAGACGTTAGTTTACTACAATTATAGAAAGCTGCATCACCAATGTAGGTGACAGAATTGGGAATGGTAACTGACGTAAGCTCTGTGCAGTTCCAGAAAGCCCCAATACCGATAGAAATAACAGAATTTGGTATGGCAATAGAGGTTAACCGATCGCACTCCTGAAAAGCATAATCACCGATGCTGGTAACACAATCAGGCATATCAATAGAAGTCAGCACATAACATCCGAAAAAAGCCTCGTCACCGATGATAGTAACAGAATTAGGCATGTCAACTGAAATTAGCCATCGGCAATATTTAAAAGCAGCTTCGCCGATAGACGTGACAGTATAATTCACGCCATTGTAAGAAACTGTTTCCGGAATAGATAATATTTCATTTGCATTGGAACCGTCATGCACCTCCACTGTCCTATCCAATTCTGAAAGAATTTCATAGGTCAAACCGTCCACATCGAATCGAGTCTGTGCCGTGGCGACAATCGCCCCAAAAGCGAAAATGAGATATAATGCAATTTTTTTCATAGTAAATATGTATAAAGGTCGTTTATGTAACCGGTTAGCAAATTTCTAATGAATGGGTTAGTCTTTTCCAAATTTTCTGCAAGATACAAAAAAATCATAACAAACACGACTGACTGACAGCTTTTTTCACAAAAATCTTTCAAAATCAGCGTTTCTTGAAAGCCATTTTTGAGGGAAGATTGTTATACAAACAAAAGTTTTTCTTATTTTTACGAAAACATAAAACCTTCGTTATGGAAATCACACTGCCGAAACGCATCGACGGACAGCCGGCACAAGTTCTGACCGGCAAACAGCAAATCACCGTTGTGGGTGCAAACGGTGCAGGAAAAACCCGTTTTATCAACCGCATGGCCCAGGACCTTGGAGACACGGCGTTCCAGGTATCGGCACTCAACGCCCTTTTCCCGATAAAAGACAATGCCATCAAGGCCAACTCCATCAGCGCCATCTACAACAATGCGGTGCAAAACGCCCAGTTTGTCAAGCCGATAGCAGAAACGGAATTTGAAATGCTGCTCTATCTGCTGCTGAACGACGAAATCACCGACCTGTTCGCCTACAAGCTGCAAATGCTCAACAGCGACAAGAAGCTGGAAATGCCGCGCACAAAAATTGACACGGTAGCCCGGCTGTGGCAGGACATTTTCCCGAAAAACGAAATTCTGCGGGGAAACGGACAAATCAAATTCCGCAACCTGAAGGCAGGCGGACCGTTCAAGCCGTGGCAGCTGTCGCACGGCGAAAAGGCGGTGTTCTACTATGTCGGCGCAGCCCTTTACGCGCCGAAACGCAGCGTGATTTTCGTCGACTCTCCGACCATGTTCCTCCACCGCTCCATCACTCAAAGCCTGTGGACCGCCATTGAGGGAATACGTCCCGACTGCACGTTTGTTTACCTGACCCACGACCTCGAATTTCCAACATCACGCACCGACAACATAACCATCTGGGTACGCAACTGCGACATCGAAAACGAAGCCTGGGACTACACCATCCTGCAACCGCACGAAACGCTGTCGGAACAGCTGATGCTCGACATCCTCGGAGCGCGCAAGCCGGTGCTTTTCGTGGAAGGCGACAGCTCCCACAGCATCGACTACAAACTCTATGCGCTGATTTTCCCGGAATACACCGTCAAACCGATGGGCAGCTGCAACAAGGTGATTGAAACGGTGCGTTCATTCAACGACATACAGAATTTCCACCACCTCGATTCCCACGGCATCGTCGACCGCGACCGCCGCAACGAGGAGGAAGTGAACTATCTGCGCAATAAAAAAATACTGGTAGCCGACGTGGCAGAAATCGAAAACCTGTTTCTGCTGGAAAATGTGGTGCGCACCGTAGCTCGCGTCCGAAACAAAAAGGAGGACTACGTGTTTCAAAAAGTGCGCTCTACGGTAATGTCGATGTTCAAGAGCGAATTAAGGAAACAGGCGCTGATGCACACGCGCCACCGTGTGAAACGCACGATAGAAGTGGTCATCGACCGACGTTTCCAGAACATCAACGCCCTGGAAGAGCACATGGTCGACCTTGTGAACGAGATAAAACCGCGTGCCATCTATGAGGACTATTGCCGCAACTTCAACCGCTACCTGCAGGAAGCGGACTACAAGGCCGTGCTGCGCGTCTACAACCAGAAATCCATGCTGATTGAAACGAACGTCGCTCCTCTTTGCGGACTGACAAAAAAGGAGGACTATATCAAGGAAGTGCTGCGGATTCTGAAAATGGGCGGCAAGGACGCGGAAATCATCCGCAAGGAAATAAAAAAATGTTTCGGCATCAACGACTGACAATTGACGGCTTGCTGCAACTTTTTTACAGAACTTGCACTACCTTTGCCGTATGAAAACGAACTATATCCACTTAGACGAAACAAAATCGACCAACAGCTACATGGCCGGCATTGCCGCTACGGCCGAACACGGCACCGTGGTCTACACCGACCGCCAGACGGCAGGACGCGGACAACGGGGAAACTCATGGGAATCGGAACCGTTCAAGAACGTGACCATGTCCATCCTGCTCCGCCCAAAGAACGTAGCCCCCAACCAGCAGTTCTGGCTGTCGGAGATTTCAGCCCTGGCCGTCGAAAGGGTACTGTCGAAATACATCGGCAACGTATCCATCAAATGGCCCAACGACATCTACTACAAGGATTTCAAGATTTGCGGCATGCTGATCGAGCATTCGCTTTCGGGCGGAAAAATCAACTATACGATTCCGGGCATCGGCATCAACGTGAACCAGCGGGTATTCCTGTCGGATGCGCCCAACCCCATTTCGCTCGCCAACGTCCTCGGACACGAAGTGCCGACATCGGAAATTCTCGACGGCATTGTCGATGAAATCCTGACGATGTGCGACCTGCTTCCGGAAAAGGCGGACGAAATTCACCGCGAATTTCTGTCGAAGCTCTACCGCTGCGACGGTTTCCACGAATATCAGTCGACCATCCGCTCCACCTCCGCCGACGGCCTGTCGGTGCTGGAAGAAGGGGAACATTTTCAGGCACGCATCGTGAACGTGCACCCCGACGGCATGCTCGACCTGATGACCACCGAAGGCCATATCCACACCTTCGCCTTCAAGGAAGTGGCGTTCGTATTGGGATAATGCAAAAATCAGTCAAACGATTATGAAAAACAGTTCATCATTGGAAATTCAATACACCACAGCCGTTCAAACAATCAAGACAGCCATATTGCAAAGCCAATATCAAGCCGTCAAACTTGTAAATAAAGAACAACTGACATTATATTACGGAATTGGACGCTACATCTCCCAAAATTCCCGTCAAGGATTTTGGGGAACTGGAGCGATAGCCTTCATAAGCACAAGATTACAAATGGAACTCCCTGGACTCCGAGGCTTTTCAGAACGTAATCTAAAAAATATGCGTACATTTTATGAAGAGTGGCAGATGCTGGATAACAATTCGGCAGTTGTAACTGCCGAATTGTTATCAGGAAAAGAAAATAAGAAAGGTATAGAAAATTGGCAGTTAAAACTGCCGAATATCAACGAATTTCCCATTGATGATTTCTTCAAAATAGGATTTACACACCATACCGTTATCTTATCTCAAGCAAAAACTCTTGAGGAACGATTTTTCTACATAAAATTGTGTTCAAAAGATTTTTTAAAAGTTGATACGTTAAAACAATTAATAAGAGAAGACTTATTCCACAATCAAGGCTCGTTACCCAATAATTTTATGTCAAAATTATCCAATGCCGAATTAGCCAAAAGAGCTATATTGGCTTTTAAGGATGAATATGTCCTAGATTTTATCAACGTAGAAGAACTTGGGGCAAGAGACATAGAGGATGTCGATGAAAGGATTGTTGAAAACCAAATTGTACAAAACATCAAGAACTTTATCATGACATTCGGACGAGATTTTACATTTGTTGGCAACCAATATCGTATAGACGCATTCGGACACACCCACATCATAGATTTACTTTTCTTCAATCGTGAATTATCTTCATTAATCGCAGTTGAATTAAAAACAGGGCCATTCAAAGCAGCATATTTAGGCCAATTAAATATGTATCTTCGTCTTCTCGACGATTTCGTACGCAAACCAAATGAAAATCCTTCTATTGGAATCATTTTATGCAAAAGTGCCGATAAAGCGTATGTTGAATATGCGGTAAGAGACTATGATAAACCAATGGGAGTCGCAACTTACAAAACCGCATCAGACCTGCCAGAGCGATTAAGAAAAGCACTTCCAGATGTAGAAGAATTAAAAAAACTACTCTAACAAACGTCCGACTTTTTTAAAATTGAAAAGTAAAACAGGAACTTTTTATTTTTTTGTCTGAACATCAGACATTACAAAAAAATCATGTCAAACTCTATCATAAGAATGAGTCTGACATGATTTCTATTTTTTACAATGCGCTTTTACTCGCGGAACTTGATTTTGCAGTCGTCGAGGCTGTCGATGATGGCAAGGCTCTGAATGTTATGGCCCATTTCGCGCAGGCGGTCGCCTCCGCCCTGAAAGCCCTTCTCGATGATAAAGCCCATGCCCTCAATCGTAGCACCTGCCTGACGGGCAAGGTCAATCATACCGAGCGCGGCATTTCCGTAGGCAAGGAAATCGTCGATGAAAATCACATGGTCGTCCTTCGTCAGGAAGCTGTTGCTGATGCAAACCGTATATATGCGGTTCTTGGTGAAGGAACGCACTTCCGACACGAGCATATTGTCCATCGTTTTCGGCTGCTTTTTCTTGATGAACACCACCGGCAACTGGAGGATATAGCCCAACATGATGGCAGGAGCGATACCGCTGGCCTCAATGGTTACAATCTTATTGAAATTCACCCCGGCGAAACGGCGTTTGAACTCCTGGGCTATTTCGTACATCAAATTCGGGTCAAGCTGATGGTTCAAAAAGCTGTCCACCTTTAAAATGCCACCCGGAAGCGAGCGGCCGTCTTGCAATATTCTCTCTTTTAACAGTTGCATATCGGAAAGTTTTTGCAAACTTATACAAAAAAGCCGATTCCACCACACTTCCGCCCCACTATCTTTGAAAAAAGAAACAAAATTTCTACCTTTGGAAAAGATTGAAACGAACAGAAATGGAATTAAAATACACTCTCAACCAGCGGCCGCCAATGGCCCACCTTCTGACCTACGGACTGCAATGGCTCATTCTCTCCATCCCTAACGTGCTGACGGTGGCCATGCTCGCCAAAATCCAGTTTTACGACGACATCGTACAACAGACGCTATATCTCCAGAAGCTTTATGCCGTGCTGGGCATAACAATGATTGCACAGGCGCTGTGGGGCCACCGCATGCCGCTCGTCGTCGGACCGGCAGCCGTGCTGATTGTGGGCATTCTCACCGCACAGTCGGCCGGATTCAACGCCGTCTACACGGCCATTGCCGTAGGAGGCATGGTGCTGTTTCTGGTTTCCATCTCCGGGCTGCTGAAAAAGATACAGACCATTTTCACGCCGCGTATCATCATCACTATTCTCGGACTGATTGGCATGACGCTCGCGCCGGTGTTCCTCGACCTCATCTTCAAAACCGGCAGTCCGCTGTTCAACTTCGGCTTTACCGTGATAGCCATCCTTGCCACCTTCATTCTGAACAACCTGCTCAAAGGCATCTGGAAGTCGACCACCATCATCTTTACGGTCATTTTAGGCACTGCCGCCTACTACCTGTTCAACGAAATTCCGGCAATGCCCGACTACGACTACCGCATCACCCTCGACAGCCTGTTTATCCGGCCGGAATTTGAAGCCGGAACGATTCTTTCCTTCCTCATCTGCTTCTTTGCCCTTCTTATCAATGAGTTGGGTTCTGTCCAGTCGGTGAAGGACATGACACAGGCCGACGAGCCGGACAAGCGCATAGCCCGCGGCAACGCCGTTGTCGGACTGGGCAACACCCTGTCGGGAATACTCGGCATCATCGGTCCGGTGGACTTTTCCATCTCTCCGGGCATCATCGCCTCCACCGGCTGTGCCTCGCGCTACACGATTATCCCCTGCGGAATAGGCCTAGTGCTGTGTGCCCTCAGCCCGTCGCTGGTTTCGGTGTTCACCCTGCTCCCCGACATCATCATCGGCATCATGCTCATGTATATCGTCATCCTTCAGCTTGCCGCCGCCTTCAACCTGATTGTCGACACCGGTTCCGTACGCAATTTCGACCATGCGCTGACCATAGCCATTCCGATGGGCATCGGACTTTTCGTTGCCCTGCTGCCACAGGATGCCGTCGCCGCTCTGCCGGCCATCCTGCAACCCGTGCTGTCAAACGGTTTCGTTGTCGGAGTGCTGATTGTCGTCCTGCTCGAACACCTCGTTTTCAGAAACCGGCGGCGCTGACAGTCCAACTTTTCGACCATTCTTTTGGCCGAATTTTCCTTTTTGTTTTGCCATTAGTTTTTTCCGGGCAAAAAACTAAACTTTCAAGTTACAATAATGTTTTTCTATTATTAATTTCGTCCTGCGAAAAAGATTAACATTATTGATATGCAACACAAAACCAAGGGATTATTTCTATCTGCACTGACAGTCGTTTTCACGTCACTCTGCAGCGTTGCCAACGAGCCCCTTTCCCTCGACTCTTGCCGGAATATGGCATTACGCAACAACAAGACAATGCAAATTGCCCAGGAAAAGCTGAAAGCAGCCGAATATCAGAAGAAGGAAGCCTTTGCCGCCTATTTGCCGGGCTTTGACTTTACGGGCACCTATTTCTACAATCAGAAGGAACTTTCGTTGCTTTCGGGCGACCAGATGCTCCCCACCAAGTCATTCAATCCGCAGACCGGACAATATGACTACAACATTCTCGTCGGCGCCGACGGAACCCCCGTGCTAACCCCCGACGGCCAACCGATTCCGACACAAGTGGCAGTTATCCCGAAAGAAGCAATGACATTCGACATACATAACGTATTCGGCGGAGCCGTAACGCTCACGCAGCCTATCTTCATGGGCGGAAAAATCATTGCCCTGAACAAAATGGCCGATTACGCCAAGGAACTTGCCGGCGAAATGCAGAAAACGGCTGAAAAGGAAGTCATCTACGCCGTCGACGCCGCCTACTGGCAAGTGGTTTCGCTGGGCGAAAAGAAAAAGCTTGCCGACAGCTACATCGAACTGCTCGACACGCTCCAGCGCAACGTGAAGGCAATGATTGCCGAAGGCGTGGCCACAAAATCCGACCTGCTCACCGTGGAAGTAAAACTCAACGAAGCCAACATCGACCAGATGAAAGTGGACAACGGACTGTCGCTTTCGCGCATGGCACTCGCCCAAATCTGCGGACTGCCGCTCGACTCGCAGCCGACACTCGTCGACGAATACAACGACGTGAAGGAATTCAAGTCGCTGCCTTCCAACAGCTACAACATGAACGACGTCTATGCCAACCGTTCCGACCTCCGCAGTCTGGAACTGGCGGTGAAAGTGTTCGAACAGAAACAGAACGTGGCACGCTCGGAAATGCTTCCGAACATTGCCCTCATCGGGTCCTACGGATTCTCCAACCCCAACCTGTTCAACGGATTTGAAAAGAAGTTCAACGGCATGTTCAGCGTAGGCGCCATGGTAAAAATCCCGCTGTGGCACTGGGGCGGCAACTACAACAAGTTCCGCAACGCCAAGAGCGAAACCGTCATCAAGCAGCTCGAACTGGAAGATGCCAAGGAAAAAGTGGAACTGCAGGTAAATCAGGCCGCCTTCAAGGCCAAAGAAGCCGCCAAGACACTTGAAATGGCAAAATCCAACCTCGACAAGGCTGAAGAGAACCTGCGCCAGGCACAAATCGGCTACAAGGAAGGCGTGATGCCCATCGACAACGTGATGGCCGCACAGACCGCATGGCTGAAAGCCAACTCCGAACATATCGATGCAGGTATCGACGTGCAGCTCTGCGACGTCTATCTGTCGAAAGTATTGGGAACCCTTACATACTAACACCTCATTTTTTCAGAATCAAAAAAGGAATTAAAATATAAATATGGAAAACTTGAATTTCAATCAGGAAAGCGAACTGGTGATAAAGAAAAAAGAACGCTCGCTATTCGTTGCCATCGGTGTTGCTATCATCGTTGTTATCATTCTTGGCATAATCGGCTTCATTGTCATCAAGCCTGCTCCGGAAATGGCACAGGGACAAGTGGAAGCTACATCCGTACGCGTTTCGGGACTTCTTCCGGGACGTGTTGAAAAGTTCTATGTAACGGAAGGACAGAGCGTCCACGCCGGCGACACACTTGCCAAAATCCACTCGGCAACCGTCGACGCCAAACTGGCTCAGGCCCTCGCCATGCAGGATGCCGCCGACGCACAACGCCAAAAAGCCAATGCCGGCGCCCGCTCGCAAGTGCTGACTGCCGCCTACGACCTCTGGCAACAGGCCAAAGCGTCGCTCGACATTCACAAAAAGACATACGACCGACTTGAATCGCTCTACAAGCAGAATGTAGTTCCGGCACAGAAGCGCGACGAAGCCAAAGCCGCCTACGATGCCGCCGTTGCGGCTGAAAGTGCCGCCCGCTCGCAGTATGAAATGGCAAAGGAAGGCGCACAGCGCGAAGACAAGATGGCCGCGGAAGCCATGGCCAACGCAGCCAAAGGCACCGTGCAGGAAGTGGAATCCATTCTGAACGACCAGTACCTGCTGGCGCCATGCGACGGTGAAATTTCCGATATTTTCCCGAACGTAGGCGAGCTCGTGTCGACAGGTACTCCGATTATGAACGTGCTGAAGACCGACGACCAATGGATGGTGTTCAACGTGCGTGAAACCCGCCTTCAGGATCTGAAAATGGGAGCCAAGGTTTCCGTCAAGATTCCGGCACTGGGCATCGACAACGCACAGGCAGAAGTTTACTTCATCAAGGACAGAGGCGAATATGCCGTATGGCGTGCCACAAAAGTAACGGGCGAATTCGACAGCCGTACATTCGAAGTGCGTCTGCGCCCCGTCGAAAAGATCAAGGACCTGCGTCCGGGCATGAGTGTCATTCTTGAGTAAACGGTTGCGGAACCCATGTTCCGCCTCCCTCTTTTCACCATTTTGTGTTTTTTGGAAATTATGTTTAAAACTGCATTTATAAATTCACTGAAACGCGGCGTGCGCAAGCTCACGGAACGGCGGCTATACATTTTCGCGATGGTAGTCATTCCCCTCTTCGTGACCTTCTTCCTGCTCGGACTGATGAAAAACGGCCTGCCGAACCACATCCCGACTGCCATTGTCGACCTCGACAATTCGACAGCTTCGCGCGAAGTGGTACGCACCCTCCACAGTTCGGTGGAAGTGGACCTCAACCACAAGGTGAACAGCTATGTCGAAGCCTACGAACTGATGCAGAAAGGGGAAATCTACGGATTCTTCATCATTCCCCACAACTTCATGCGGGATGCCATGTCGGGACGGGAACCACAGATTGCCTACTACACCAACAGCACGTTCTACGTTCCCGGCTCACTGCTCTACCGCAGTCTGCGCACCACCTCCACACTTACTTCGGCTTCCATTGTCAAAGCCTATCTGGTAAGTTCGGGAGCTACCGAGAAGCAGGCGATGGACCTGCTGCAACCGGTTCAACTGCTGACAAATCCGGTGCACAACCCGTGGACGAACTACTCCATATATCTGGTCAATTCGTTTGCCCCCTGTGCACTGGCACTGATGATACTGCTCGTCACCATATTCAGTATCTGCCACGAAGAAAAGATGGGCACCTCACGCGAATGGCTGAAAACGGCCGACGGCTCGATGTATGTGGCTCTGCTGGGCAAACTGCTGCCGCAGACGCTTATTTTCGCCACCGTAGGATTTCTGATTCAGTCCATCCTCTACGGCTATTGCCATTACCCGCTCAACTGCAACCCGTGGAACATGATTGGCGCAATGATTCTGTTCGTGATGGCCACCCAGGCATTCGGAGTGATGATTGCCGGCGTCATGCCCAACCTTCGTTTGGGACTGAGCATCGCTTCGCTCATCGGCATCCTGTCGTTCTCCGTCGGTGCATTCTCGTT
Organism: uncultured Porphyromonadaceae bacterium; assembly: GCA_900548875.1. Lineage (GTDB taxonomy): Bacteria > Bacteroidota > Bacteroidia > Bacteroidales > Muribaculaceae > Limisoma. The sequence goes on from URMA01000004.1 coordinate 11,112, forward strand.
TCCGCTGGAAGACATGTACAGCCCGATTGCCATATTCGCCTACATTCTCCCGGTGCGCTACTACTTTTTGATTTATGTGGACCAGGCTCTCAACGGATTCCCCATCTACTTCTCCCGCTTCTACTATGCCGCCCTGCTCGCATTCCTGCTGCTTCCGGCACTGGTGTTGAAACGCTTGAAGAAAGCCAACATGAATCCGGTCTATGTGCCTTAATACCCCTATCGCATGAAACGTCTGAAAAAATTCTATTTCGACATATACAGAGCATTCAAGAACGAATTCAAGTTCGTTATCAAGGACAAGGGTCTGCTGATCTTCCTGTTCCTTGTGCCGCTGCTCTATCCGATTGTTTATGCGCTCATCTATAATCCGGAACTGACGCGCGACGTGCCGGTAGCGATTGTCGACGACAGCCGTTCGGTGAAAAGCCGCGAACTGGCACGCAAAATCGACGCCTCGGAATCGGCCATGGTAGCCGGCTATGCCGCCGACATGGAAGAGGCAAAACGCTGGATAGCCGAAAAACGGTGCTACGGAATTGTGCACATTGACCGCGATTTCGACCGCAACATCGTCCGAGGCGAACAGGGCACCGTGAGCCTCTACTGCGACATGTCGCTGCTCATCCGCTACAAGTCGCTGCTCGTAGCCCTGACCGAATCGACCATGGACCTTGGCTCGGATATCCGCATTGAAAAGATGTACAGTCTCGGAGCCGACGCGCCGAAAGTGCCGCCGACAGTATCCAGCACCTATTTTGCTTTGGGTAATCCCGAACAAGGCTTCGCCACCTTCCTGCTTCCGGCCATCCTTATCCTCATCGTGCAGCAGACCATCATTCTTTCCGTCTGCATGATGGGCGGCGCCATCTACGAACGCCGTCGCCGCTACGGAGACGTGGACCCCTACGACACTCGGAATTCAGGAGCCGTCAGCCGTATGCTCGGAAAGGCAATGGCTTTCATCATCCTCTATCTCGGCCAACTGGTTTATCTGCTCTATTTCGTACCGAAATTCTTCAGCTATCCGCAGTATGCCAACCTGTTTGAGGTGGTTCTCCTCTGCGTGCCCTATCTGTTTGCCGCCGTATTCTTCGGAATGACATTGCAGGTCATCGTACGCGAACGCGAGACGTCGTTTGTGCTGATAGTCGTAACTTCGGTCATCTTCCTGTTCCTTTCAGGCATTCCCTGGCCGCTCTACGACATGAGTCCCCTCTACCGCTTTGTCAGCGCATGCTGCCCGTCAACCTGGGCCATGCAGGCATTTGTACGCATGAACGCCAACGGAGCTTCGCTCGGCGATGTCAACCACGAATACATGATGCTGTGGCTGAACGCCATCGGCTACTTCTTCATCGCCCTGTTTATCAACAAGGCTTCAGTGGGACACCACGTCCGCCAATATTCGCCGGAAAAAGCGCAATAGTCCGGCGCAACCGAATTAAACCGGCATTATCCCTGTTTCAATGGCAGGAATAATGCCGGTTTCTCATTCTATCCAACCTTCCGACGGACAAGATATGACAACCGACAATTTTCTCATCCAAAATTTGTTAATTGTTTTGAAAATAATTTATACCTTTGCGCTTTCTTTTAACCCAAATCCGCCATAAAGGACTGTTTTGGGTTTAGTGGACAGGTGTTTGCCTGCAGGTGAAAAATGATTGTAATAACAGGTTTTTAAAGTAAATGGAGATTCTATCTAAAGTTGATTTCAAGCCGAAATTGCTTTCGACTCTGAAAAACTACAACGCAGCGCGTTTTAAGGATGATTTGATTGCCGGCATCGTGGTCGGCATTGTGGCATTGCCGCTTGCCGTGGCATTCGGTATCGCTTCGGGCGTCACACCGACAGTCGGCCTCATCACTGCCGTCATCGGCGGTTTCCTTGTGTCGGCTCTCGGTGGCAGCACGGTGCAGATCGGCGGCCCGACGGGCGCATTCATCGTCATTATCTACGGCATTATCCAGCAGTTCGGACTGACGGGACTGGCCATCGCCACTTTCCTTGCCGGACTGATTCTTGTTTTTTTGGGAATTTTCCGTCTGGGCACGGTCATCAAGTTTATCCCCTATCCGATTGTCATCGGCTTTACCTCGGGTATCGCCGTCACCATATTCTCCACACAGATTACCGACTTCTTCGGACTCCAGACGGGAGCCCTTCCGTCGGACTTTCTCTCGAAATGGGGCGTATATATCAGCCATTTCGGCACCATGCACTGGCCTACGCTCGTCGTGGGACTCGTGTCGCTGGTCATCATTGCCGGCATGCCCTACATTTCCAAACGTCTGCCGGGCGCGCTGATTGCCATTGTGGTAGTGACGGCCGTAGTCTATGTGCTTCGCGAACACTTCGGCCTGACCGGCATTGAAACCATCGGCGACCGCTTCGCCAACCTGTCGGGAGCCATTCCTACACCCCACTCCATCGGAGTCAACATTGAAACCATCAACGCCCTGCTCCCGTCGGCATTCACCATCGCCATGCTGGGCGCCATCGAGTCGCTGCTGTCGGCTACCGTGGCCGACGGTGCGACCAGCACAACCACCAACTCCAACACGGAACTCATCGGACAGGGCATCGCCAACATCGTCGTGCCGTTTTTCGGCGGTATTCCCGTCACAGGTGCCATCGCGCGTACGATGACCAACATCAGTAACGGTGGACGCACACCGGTGGCCGGCATTATCCATGCCATTGTCCTGCTGCTGATATTCCTGTTCCTGATGCCGCTTATCAACCTCGTACCGATGGCCTGTCTGGCAGGCGTGCTGATTATGGTTGCCTACAACATGAGCGGCTGGCGCACGGTGAAAGCCATTCTCAAGACTCCGAAATCGGATGTTACGGTCATGATTGTTACTTTTGTACTTACCGTGATTTTCGACCTCACGATTGCCATTGAAATCGGCCTGCTGCTTGCCATCCTGCTCTTCCTGCGCCGTGTGATGGAGAACACGCAAATCCGCCACGTCGGTGAGCAAATCGACATTGCCGAAGGTGCGGAAGTGACCACCCACGAGGTGCTCGACCTGGAAAAGGGAGTGGAAGTCTACGAAATCGACGGCCCGTTCTTCTTCGGAGTGGCCACGAAATTCGACGAAATGATGCGCTCGATGGGCGACAAGCCGAAGGTCCGCATCCTGCGCATGCGCAAGGTGCCGTTCATCGACTCCACGGCCATCCACAACCTGGAAATCCTTATCCAGTCGTCGCAGAAGGAAGGAATCCACGTCGTGCTTTCGGGAGTCAACCCGAACGTGCATGCCGTGCTTGAACGCGCCAACATCGAGGACCTGATTGGCAAGGACCACGTTTGCGACCACATCACCAAAGCCGTGGTAATGGCCAACAAGATTGCCCGCGGCGAAAAAGACTGATTTTTCCATGAACCGACGTATCCTACAGCTTGCCCTGCCCTCTATCGTTTCCAACATAGTGGTGCCGCTGCTCGGACTGATGGACCTTACCATTGCCGGGCATCTGGGAGCTACGTCCTTTATCGGGGCGATTGCCGTAGGAGCGATGATGTTCAACCTCACCTACTGGAATTTCGGCTTTCTCCGGATGGGGACAAGCGGAATGACGGCACAAGCCTTCGGACGTGGCGACACGTCGGAGGCTTTTCGTGTTCTGGTGCGTGCCGCCACATTGGGAACACTGCTCGGACTCGTCATCATTGCCCTGCAGTTTCCGCTGCAATGGCTGCTGCTTCTTGCCATTGGCCCGAGCCCGGAAGTGACAGAACTGGCGCGAAGCTATTTCTACATCTGCGTCTGGGGCGCACCTGCCATGCTCGCCACCATGAGCCTGTCGGGCTGGTTTCTGGGCATGCAGAATTCCGTCTATCCGATGACGGTTTCGATTTTTGTCAACATCCTCAACATCACGGCGAGCCTGGCATGCGTGTTTCTGCTCGACATGGGATTCCGCGGCGTTGCCGTGGGCACGCTCGTGTCGCAATGGGGAGGGCTGCTGCTTTCGCTGTTCATGATGACCCGGCTGATACGCCGCCACGGCATCCGCCTTCCGCAATCGGATACGGGGAGCAGAAGCGCGGCATGGATGCGTATGCTCGATGTGGCGGACATGGGGAAATTCTTCACCGTCAACCGCGACATCTTTCTGCGCAGCCTCTGCCTGATGCTGGTCACGCTGTTTTTCACTTCGGCCGGAGCACGGAGCGGCGACCTCACGCTGGCCGTCAATGCTCTGATTATGCAGCTTTTCGTGCTGTATTCCTACTTTATGGACGGGTTTGCCTTTGCCGGCGAAGCCTTGGTAGGACGCTACACGGGCGAACGCAACGCCACCGAACTCCGGCGCTGCATCCGCGGACTTTTCCTGTGGGGCACGGTTGTCATGACCGTCTTTGCCCTCGCCTACGGACTGGCAGGCAGCGAAATCATGTCGCTGCTCACCGACGACCACGCCGTAGTGCAGCATGCCGCCGGCTACCGCTGGTGGAGCGTCGTCATTCCTATTGTCGGTATGGGTGCTTTCATTTGGGACGGTGTCTATATCGGCCTGACCGCCACCCGCCAGATGCTCATTGCCCTGTTCTCCGCCACGATTGCCTTTTTCGGGCTCTACTACGGCCTGTCGCTTCTCTCGCCCGACGGATTCTTTGCCGACCCGAACAACATCCTTTGGATTTCCTTCATCGCCTACCTCTTCACCCGCTCCGCCGCCCAGTCGCTGATGGCTCCCCGCCTCCGCCGCCGGGCGTTTTAATCAGCCTTCCCGAAAGGTTTTCCCAATGATAGAAAGGCGGAAGAAAACTTTGCGGCGAAACTTTGCTGTTTTTCGGCTGAATATACTAATTTTGCAGAATGTTACGATATTGCCCTAACTGGGCTGAATGTTGAAAAATTATCTAAACTCAAATAGTATGTATAGAACGAAAACTTGTGGAGAACTTCGTCTGGCAAATGCCGGTGAAGTTGTTACATTGGCAGGTTGGGTACAACGTACGCGTAAAATGGGCGGTATGACTTTCGTCGACCTCCGCGACCGCTACGGCATTACTCAGCTCGTGTTCAACAACGAGGTAAACGCCGAGTTGTGTGAGGCTGCCAACCATCTCGGACGTGAATTTGTGATTCAGGTTACCGGTACGGTTTCCGAACGTTCGAGCAAAAACGCAAACATCCCGACGGGTGAAATCGAAATCATTGCAAGCGAGCTGAAAGTGCTCAACAAGAGCGACGTTCCGCCGTTTACAATTGAAGACAACACCGACGGCGGCGACGACTTGCGCATGAAATACCGTTACCTCGACCTTCGCCGTACAGCAGTCCGCAAGAATCTCGAACTGCGCCACAAGATGACAATGGAAGTGCGCCGTTACCTCGACAGCAAGGGCTTCCTCGAAGTGGAAACTCCGATGCTCATCGGTTCTACTCCGGAAGGCGCACGCGACTTCGTTGTTCCGTCGCGCATGAACCCGGGACAGTTCTACGCTCTACCTCAATCACCGCAAACGCTGAAGCAGTTGCTGATGGTGTCGGGCTTCGACCGCTATTTCCAAATCGTGAAATGTTTCCGCGACGAAGACCTCCGCGCCGACCGTCAGCCGGAATTTACGCAAATCGACTGCGAAATGAGCTTCGTGGAGCAGGAAGACATCATCGAAACATTTGAAGGCATGGCCAAACACCTGTTCAAGGAACTGCGCGGCGTTGAACTGACTGAACCGTTCATCCGCATGCCGTGGGCCGATGCCATGAAATATTACGGAAGCGACAAGCCAGACTTGCGTTTCGGCATGAAGTTCGTCGAACTGATGGACATCATGAAAGGTCACGGCTTCTCCGTATTCGACAATGCCGCTTACATCGGCGGTATCTGTGCCGAAGGAGCAGCTACCTACACTCGCAAGCAGCTCGACCAGCTCACTGAATTCGTTAAACGTCCGCAAATCGGCGCTAAGGGTATGGTTTATGCCCGTGTAGAAGCTGACGGCAACGTGAAGTCGAGCGTCGACAAGTTCTATACACAGGAAGTGCTCCAGCAGATGAAGGAAGCCTTCGGTGCAAAACCGGGCGACCTTATCCTCATCCTCAGCGGCGACGATGCTATGAAGACCCGCAAACAGCTTTGCGAACTCCGTCTTGAAATGGGACGCCAGCTCGGACTCCGCGACAAGGACAAATTCGCTTGCCTTTGGGTGGTTGACTTCCCGATGTTCGAATGGAGCGAAGAAGAAGGCCGCTTGATGGCTATGCACCATCCGTTCACTCACCCGAAAGACGAAGATATTCCATTGCTCGACACTGACCCGGCAGCCGTACGCGCCGATGCCTACGACATGGTTATCAACGGTGTTGAAGTAGGTGGTGGTTCTATCCGTATCCACGACTCTGCTTTGCAGGCTAAGATGTTCGAAATCCTCGGCTTCACTCCGGAAAAGGCACAGGAACAATTCGGCTTCCTGATGAACGCCTTCAAGTTCGGTGCGCCTCCTCACGGAGGTTTGGCTTACGGTCTCGACCGTTGGGTATCGCTGTTTGCCGGATTGGATTCTATCCGCGACTGCATCGCATTCCCGAAAAACAACAGCGGACGCGATGTCATGCTCGACGCTCCTGCCGCACTCGACCAGAAACAGCTCGACGAGCTTAACCTCGTTATCGACATCAAGGAATAACATTTCGTTCCTGTCAACATATCCCTGCGCCGCACTCCACCGAGTCGCGGCGCAGTTTTTTCATAGGGTTAGCGGTTAGGGGTTATAGGTTAGAGTATATTTTTCTGACAGAGAACAGAAGAACATAATTTCCCCTATTTGCCACGAAAATCCGCCGACAACACTAACCTATAACCTCTAAACCATAACCCAAGTATGTCTTTTTGTTCTTCTGTCTAAAAGTTAAAAAGCCATCGACCGCATATCGCAAACAGAAAAACTGCATTTTTCATTTGTCTTTTCTCTCAACTTGCACCATCTTTTCATAAGATAGGCGGCGTTTCGGAAATACAAAATTGAATAAATTCATTTTGTATTTCTCTCAACTTGCACTATCTTTGTACCCGAAATTGTGATAAATGAAAATTCGCTGTATTTTAGACGCGATTGAGGAATTTGCCCCTCGCGCTTTGCAGGAAGACTACGACAACGCAGGACTGCAGGCAGGCGATTCGGCAAAGGACTGTACGGGAGTGCTCTTGACGCTTGACGTGACCGAAGGTTCGGTGGAAGAAGCCATAGAGCGCGACTGTAACCTTATCATATCTCATCATCCCCTACTTTTTAAAGGCGTAAAATGTATTTCTCCCGCTACAGAAACGGGCAGAATCCTCATGAAAGCTATTCGGAACGGAGTGGCCATCTATGCGGCGCACACGAATTTGGACAATGCCTGGGGCGGCGTGTCGTTCCGCATGGCGGAAAAACTGGGCATGACCTCCGTACGGGTACTGCAACCGCAGGAAGGACGCCTTTCCAAAATTGTGACATTCGTACCCGACTCTCACCGTCAGGCAGTGGAAGAGGCGCTGTTTGCCGCAGGAGCAGGCTGCATAGGCAACTACGACTCTTGCAGCTATACGCTTCAAGGCATGGGCTCTTTCCGTCCGCTGGACGGCGCAAACCCGTATGTGGGCGAGCGCGGAACGGTACACCACGAAGCGGAAACGCGCGTTGAAGTCATCATCCCGTCGTGGCTGACTGCGAAAGCCGTCAGTGCCCTGCTGAAAGCCCACCCCTACGAGGAACCGGCCTACGATGTCATCCCTCTGGCAAACGCCGACCGCTACAGCGGCTCGGGAGCTGTAGGCGAAATTGAGCTGACCACCGTCGGGAAGCTGCTGGAACGGCTTCAAGCCGTGTTCGGCACAAAAGCGATCCGCTACTCTGGCGACAAGGAAAAGGCGGTGAGCCGCGTGGCTCTTTGCGGCGGAAGCGGTGCATTTCTCACCGGCGACGCTATTGCTGCCGGTGCCGACATCTACATCACAGGGGACCTTAAATATCACGACTTTACCACCTTTGCCGGACAGATTGCGCTTGCCGACATCGGACACTACGAAAGCGAACAGTGTGCGAAGGAGATTTTCGGCGGCATCCTGCGCGAACGCTTCCCGCAACTGCCTGTCGTGATGGCTGAAACAGACATAAATCCGATTAATTATCATATTTAAGCTATGGCAACAGAGAATACTAAAGAAAAGAAAGAATTGACTGTCGAAGAACGCCTTAAAGCCGTTTACGACCTCCAGACACTGTTATCGGAAATCGACCGCATCAAGACGCTCCGCGGCGAACTTCCTCTCGAAGTGAAGGACTTGGAGGACGAAATCGAGGGACTGAAAACCCGTATCGCCAAATTTAAGGAAGAGGCTGAAGAACTGCGCAAGAGCGTAAACCAAAAGAAAGTCGAAATCCAACAGGCTCAAGCTGAAATTGCAAAATATTCGGAACAACAGAACAACGTACGCAACAATAAGGAATTCGACTTCCTCGCCAAGGAAATCGGCTACAAGCAACTGGAAATCGAACTTTGCGAAAAGCGTATCCGCGAATATAGCGAACAGGCTGACCGCAAACTTCAGGATGTTGCCGATGCAGAAAGCAACCTCGACGACAAGGAACACATCCTTGAAGAGAAAAAATCGGAACTCGACGAAATCATCGCCGAAACAAAGCAGGACGAAGAAAAGCTCCGCATCCGTGCCAAGGAACTGGAAGCCAACATCGAGCCGCGTCTTCTCAAAGCCTTCAAGCGCATCCGTAGCAACGCCCGCAACGGTCTGGGCATCGTAACTATCCAACGTGGTGCCTGCGGCGGCTGCTTCAACCGTATCCCGGCACAGCGCCAGATGGAAATCAAGATGCACAAGAAAATCATCGTTTGCGAATACTGCGGACGTATCATGATTGACCCGGAACTCGCCGGCGAACCAGAAACAGTATAACGGAATTTTCAATCAACCCCATAAAACGCGTCAGCCTCCCGAACTCGGTTCAGGAGGCTGACGTTTTTTATGGCCGGTAGGTGCTCAAAAACACGACAAAACACCAGAATCTACAATAATATTGCGAAAAAAGTAAACATCTATGATTAGTGTGAAAGTAAAATTCCGTCCTTCAACCGTCGTGGGTAAGGAAGGCGTTATCTATTATCAGATTATCCAAAACCGTATCGTTCGCCAACTGACAACAAGCTACCGAATCTTCCCCTGTGAATGGGACGGACCGAACGCACGGCTCATTATCGGCAACACGGCCCGAAGCAACCAGCTGCTTTCGCTGAAAAGCCACATTGATTGGGACCTCCGGCGAATCAATATGATTATCAGCCGGTTGACACAAGACAATCAGCCCTTCTCCGCCAACGACATCATTGCAGCGTTTCAAACCCGGACTGACGAACTGTCGTTAGCCAATTTTATGGAAAGCATTATAGCCCAACTGAAACAGATGGGCAAATTGCGAACAGCCGAAACCTATACGGCAACCCTCCGCAGCTTCATGCGGTTTCGCAACGATGCCGATGTGCTGTTGGACGAAATAACACCCGAACTGATTGCAATGTACGAAGCCTATCTGCAAAACAACGGAGTGGTAAGAAACACCAGCTCATTTTATTTGCGCATTTTCCGTGCCGTCTACAACCGTGCTGTCGGGAAAGACCTCGTCCGGCAACGGAATCCATTTAAGAATGTCTATACGGGAGTGGACAAAACCGTGAAACGGGCCCTTCCCCTCTCTGCCATCCGTCGGATAAAAAATCTCGACTTGACCCGGCTTCCGAAATTGGAATTTGCCCGTGACATGTTCCTATTCTCATTCTACACGCGAGGGATGTCGTTCATCGACATGGCTTTTCTAAAAAAGACCGATCTCCAGAACGGATATTTGAAATATCGCCGCCACAAAACCAAACAACAGCTCCTTATCCGTTGGGAAAAATGCATGCAAGAAATTCTCTCATTGCACCCAACCGACAAAGCAAGCCCCTATCTTCTCCCCATAGTGAAACAGCCCTACGACAATGCCAGGAAATGTTATCGGAATACAATGGCTTCCATCAATGTTCAGCTAAAAAAGATAGCTGAACTTACCAACGTAGCCTTTCCATTAAGCCTCTATTGTGCCCGCCATTCATGGGCAAGCATAGCACACAGCAAAAACATACCAATTTCCATTATCAGCGAAGGTATGGGACACGACTCTGAAGCAACCACATTAATCTATTTAGCATCAATCGACAATACCACCATCGACAACGCCAACGCTAAAATATTGAAAGATTTATAAAGAGTTTTGTTTAGAAAATTACAGCATCTCTATTTAAGAGACGTATTAATTATCACAAAATTAGAAAATTCTTTCATATAAAAAAAATTCAAATCAATTTTAAGTACACAATAAATGTAAATTTTTGTTTTGTTTAGAAAATTTCGATAATATCATTTATATTCATCTGATTTAATGTAGGGAACAAACACACTATATCTCTTAAATAGAGACAATAAAGTCTAATACATAAAAATTACTACTATGTACAATGAGAAAATTGAAGCACTCATTAATGCAGCCTTAACAGATGGAGTATTAACAGAAAAAGAAAAACAAGTACTTTTCAAAAATGCAGAAGCCCAGGGTATAGATCGTGATGAATTCGAAATGGTCTTAGAAGCACGATTACACGAAATGAAAAAAGCTGCACAAAAAGAGACAACATCTCCAAAATCTAACAAATTTGGAGATGTCAAAAAATGTCCAGCTTGCGGTGCGCTTATACAATCATTTCAAACTAAGTGCAGTGAATGTGGACATGAATTTAGTAATATTGGTGCTGTCACTTCTGCCCAGAGATTATTTGATTTACTTCAAGCTGCAGAAATGCGAAAATCAGAGCAAATTTCAGCGCATAATCAAGAAAAAGCCAGACGTCTTGAAGAATTATCGAAACGTCACAATAGCGATAGCTCTTTCACTAAAATTTTTGGAGGAAATTCACGAAAAGAAACTCAAGATGAAGAACGTGAAGATTTGATACGAGAACTCAACAACAATTTAGCCATCATTGAAAAAAGTGCAGAACAAGAGAAGTTAGCTATTATCAAAAACTTCCCAGTACCGAATACAGGTGAAGACTTAATTGAATTGCTTGCCATGACAACAAGTAATGCATATGATAACGATGGAGTCATAGGATTAGAAGAAGAGGCATGGCTACAAAAAACAGATCAAATATATCAAAAAGTTATTGCCTGTTCAGCTAATGACAAACCATTGTTAAAAAAAGCAACTCACATGGTTACCTCTCTTATGCGACGTTTGCCTAATCAAGCTAACTATAAACATTTCACAAAAATCCCGACTGAAATGAGGACAATATTAGAGGAGGAGTTAAAAGTTGAACGAAAACACAAACAAGAACAGAACAAACAACTGATTTTATCAGTTCTGAAAGTCTATGGCACCATTGCTTGCATTGCCTTGTTATTATGTATTATTTTCTCATATATAGAAGAGCCCAGTGTAGCAGTATTATTTTTTATTATTGCAATTATCACAGTTTTCTTGGGATACAAAGCTTTTAAAAAGAAGAAAAACGACAATCTTTTCTAATATTAAATACTAATCAAGAACTAATTACTATGGGATTATTCAGCAACAGAAGTAAGTCTGGTGGGATTCTTAATGTAATACGCTGCGACGAACAAGAATATTTAGTATGGAAATGGCGTCCAGAAGGACAAGAAGTAAATTCAACGACTCGAGAGAATTCAATCCGATACGGAAGTTCATTAAGAGTAAAAGACGGAGAATTAGCCGTTTTTGTCTACAAGCAGAAAGATGGTTCTATGCAAGACTTCATTTTGGGACCTTATGATGGAACTATTAAAACTGCAAATTTCCCCGTATTGTCAAACATTGTCGGATTGGCATTTGGAGGAGATTCTCCTTTCCAAGCTGAAATATATTTTATAAATCTAGCAGGTAATGTACAAATCAAGTTTGGAATTCCATACTTTGACGTATACGATCCGCGTTTTCTTGATTTTGGAGTACCTATGTCTGTACGAGGTACTATAACCTTTAATATTACTGATTATAAAGGTTTCATCAAACTTAACCGATTAATAAATTTCGAACTTGAAGATTTCAAGAAACAGATAAAGGATGCCGTAACAAAATACGTCAAGCAGGTAGTAAGTAATTGTCCGTCAGACAATGGGATACCAGTACTGCAAATAGAGCGAAAAATACTTGAAATCAATGACATTGTTGCCGCTTATCTTAGCAAACGACTACAAGCTGATTTTGGAGTAAACATGAAAGGCCTTGATATAGCCAATATAGAAATTGACAAAGAATCTGATGGGTATAGAGCATTAATAGCAGTTACTGCAGAGCAAACTGCGAAAACAGTGTTTGCACAAACTGATGTCAACATACAAAATTTGCAAGATACTCAGCGTATCAATGCGAAAAACTCAGAAGAGACATTACGCATCCAAAGAGAAGAAGCACAACGTGCCCAACGTTTACAGACAGAAACAAATTTCATGGGCGCACATGCCATAGACCAACAAACAGATGTCTTGAGAACTGCTGCTTCCAACCTTGGAGAAATGGGGAACTTAGGAAATGGAGGAATGAATCCAGCAGGCATGATGACCGGTATGATGATGGGAACTGCCATGGGAGGACAAATGGCCAATATGATGAATCAGATGGGACATCAAGCCCAACAACAGTCCATGACACCACCTCCTCCGCCAACCTCAAATTATATGTTATATGTAAATGGAGCACAAAGTGGACCGTTTAATCTTGCCCAATTACAACAATTGGCGCAAACAGGTCAATTTACCCCACAAACATACGTTTGGAAACAAGGAATGGCAAATTGGTTACCAGCTGAACAAATTGCAGAATTGTCAGGAATATTTGTTCAACAAACCCCACCACCTCCTCCTGTTATGCCATAGATATACATAATTAATAAGTAAATATATAAACAATTCATATAATTTTAATATGGACGATAACAGCTTTTCTTCCATCGATCGACTTATGGAGTTTGGTATGAGCATGGGCATTGCACAACAAATGATAAACACCATGAATCAATCTTTAAATTCGATGTATGTTCCCAACGCAGGTCAAAAAATAAGTCCAACAAAAAATGGATACTATATCATCATTGACAATCGTCAATTAGGTCCACTTAATGAGGATGAAATTTCCATTTTAGCAAAAAATGGCCGCTTGTCAGAAAATGATTTTGTGTGGAAGGAAGGAATGACTGGTTGGCGATTGGCAAAAGAAATTCCAGAAATATACAAATATATAATTTTATACTACAAACCATATGAAGATTGACTTTATAAACACGATTATAAGTTGCTGTTTAACTGCTCTTTTGACATATATATGCTATTCAATATGTAAGTATACTGAATTCCAAACACTGCTTATCATCGGCTCTTCTATAATTTTTATCCTATTGTCTATACCATCAATAGCTATAAAAATTCCCAATTATTCCAGGACTTCTATTTTACTTAAAATCACATCTGTAATATTTTGGAGTATAGCTATCATTACAAACATTATTTTTGCACTTAGCAATTTTAGCAATTCTTCATATATTATTACAAACGGAATAATACTAATATTGTTTATTTTAACATATTCATCTATATATCGAACTAAACAATAACACTAAAAACGTCAGAACCCCAAGTGTTTGAAAAAGGCATTTGGGATTTTGACGTTTTATATTATCAGTTGGCGGAAGTGGACGGAGCCGCTCCCGTGGGGACTATACTTCCAAGTCGCCGTTGATGATTTCGTGCCAGGGCAGACCTTGGATGTTGAGCTGTTCCATGAACGGATCCGGATCGAACTCTTCCACATTCCATACGCCCGGACGCTTCCAAAGGCCCTTTAGGAACATCATTGCACCAATCATGGCCGGAACACCGGTCGTGTAGCTTACGGCCTGCATGCCGGTTTCTTCGTAGGCGGCATGGTGAGAGCAGTTGTTGTAGACGTAGTAGGTCATCGGTTTTCCGTCCTTACCCTTACCGCTGATGCGGCAGCCGATGGATGTTTCGCCGGTATAGTTGGCTCCCAACTCCTTCGGATTAGGCAACACGGCCTTCAGGAACTGGATAGGCACGATTTCCATGCCATTGTAGACAATCGGCTTGATGCTTGCCATGCCGATGTCCTGAATCACGCGCAGGTGTGTGAGGTATTCCTGTCCGAAAGTCATCCAGAAACGTGCGCGTTTCAGTGTCGGGTAGTTCTTCACCAGGCTTTCCAGCTCTTCGTGATACATCAGATAGGATTCGCGCGGACCGATGTTCGGATACGTAAGCGGCTTGTGAACCGACAGCGGGTCAGTTTCCTTCCATTCGCCGTTTTCATAGTATTTTCCGCGTTGTGTAATCTCACGGATATTGATTTCCGGATTGAAGTTGGTGGCGAAAGCCTTGCCGTGGTTACCCGCATTGCAGTCCACAATGTCGAGATGCTCCATTTCCGAGAAATAATGTTTGGCGGCATAAGCGGTATATACGCCCGAAACGCCCGGGTCGAAACCGCAGCCGAGAATTGCCGTCAAACCGGCCTTTTCGAAGCGGTCCTTATACGCCCACTGCCAGCTATACTGATATTTGGCTTCATCAAGCGGCTCATAATTGGCCGTGTCGAGATAGTTTACACCACATTCCAGACAAGCGTCCATAATTGTCAAATCCTGATAAGGAAGCGCCACATTGATGACGATATCAGGTTGGTGTTTCTTGAACAGCTCAACCAGTTGCGGCACGCTGTCGGCATCAACACAGTCGGTCACGACATTGTCCTTGCCGATGGCTTTTGCAATATCGTCGCATTTGACCTTTGTGCGCGAAGCGAGTACAATCTCGTTGAACACATCGGGATTCTGGGCACATTTGTGCGCCACTACGGTACCTACACCGCCAGCCCCAATAATTAAGACTTTTGCCATTTTCTATTAAAATATGAGTTAAACGTAGTTTGAATTATTTTCTCTCTTTTACATGTTACATCAACGCCGTGCACACGCCCATGTAGATCATCATGCCGATAATGTCGTTGGTGATGGTGATAAACGGACCAGTGGCAATGGCAGGGTCAACTTTCAGCTTCTCCAGCGTCAGCGGTACGAATGTGCCGAAAATGGCGGCAAACATGACCACGGCAAAGAGCGACACCGATACGGAAATCGTTGTCTGCATGGTGGGATGGAAGAAGAAAAAGTTGTAGGCAAACACCAACAGCGAAATGATGCAGGCATTGATCAGCGCCACGCCCATTTCCTTGAAAATCTGCTTGGCGGAATTGCGCAGTTCCAGCGAACCGTTGGCAAGACCCTGCACCACAATAGCCGACGACTGAATGCCGACGTTTCCGCCCGTACCGCCGATAAGCGGGATGAACAGCGCCATGGCGGGATTCATCGCCAAATTTGACTCGAAATTTCCCAGAATCAGCGAGTTCGACAAACCGCCAATCATACCGATGAGCAGCCACGGCAGGCGCGCCTTGGTCTGGTCGAGGAGTTTGTCGCTGGTTTCAACGTCGCTCGAAAGACCGGAAGCCAACTGGTAGTCGCGTTCGGTCTGTTCACGAGCCTCATCCATTACGTCGTCGAAGGTAATCCGGCCTACAAGACGTCCGATGGAGTCAACGACCGGCATCACAGCGAGATTATATTTTTCAAAGTCAAGCACCACATCGTCGATCGGGTCATCGGCCTTCACATAGAAGGGGTCGGTGGTCATCACATGTTTAATTTTGGAGATCGACGGGTGGGTAATCAGTTTTTTCAACGGAAGAATGCCGCGGAGCTTGTTGTCGTCGTCCACAACATAGACATTGAATATCTCGTCCATATCCTCGGCCTGCTCACGCATGCGCTTTACGCATTCGGGCATGCTCCAGTTTTCATTGACGACAATCATTTCCGTGCCCATGATACTGCCGGCAGTACCCTCGTCGTACTTCATCAGGTCGATAATCGAACCGGCCTGTTCCACGTCGTCCACGTGGGAGAGCACCTCTTCCTGGTCCTCCTTGTCGAGTTCCTGAATAAGGTCGACGGCATCGTCGGTATCCAAGTGTTCGACAAAGTGCTTGGCAATATCCTTGTTCGGAATGTTTTCCAGCAATTGGTGGCGGACATCTTCGTCCAACTCCATCAACGTGTCGGCAGCCATATCGCCGTCGAGCAGCGACAGTATGAATTCAGCCTCCGGATATTCCAGATGCTGTATGAGTTCCGCAATGTCAGCAGGGTGGAAGTCTTTCAGCAACTCACGCACCTTTTCGCTGTCGGACTTCGATATCAGATCCTCAATTTCGCTGAGAAATTCTTCAGTAAACTCTTTCATAACCTACTCTCCTTTCAACAGATTGGTCAAACGGATAAATTCAGCCACCGAAAGCTGTTCGGGGCGCTTGTTGAAAATTTCGTCGGCAAGCACTTCAGGATTTTTGGCCAACGAACGCAAGGAGTTGCGAAGAGTCTTGCGGCGCTGTCCGAAAGAAATCTTGACAATGCTTTTAAACATGGCCTCATCACAGCCCAATTCGCGCACATTGTTGCGCACCAGACGGATAACTCCCGACTTGACCTTTGGAGGCGGATTGAACACATGTTCGGAAACCGTAAACAGATACTCAATGTCATACCACGCCTGCAACAGCACCGACAGGATGCCGTAAGTCTTGGAACCGGGACCGGCGGCAATACGCTCCGCCACTTCTTTCTGAAGCATACCGCTACAGCACACTACCTGGTCACGATAGTCGAGCACCTTAAAAAAGATCTGCGACGAGATATTGTAGGGATAGTTGCCAATGATACAAAATTGCCCACTATACATGGAGGCAAGATCCAGCTGAAGGAAGTCCTCACCAATCACTTTCCCCTCCAATTCGGGGAAATGGGCGTGGAGATAATCCACCGACTCCCTGTCGAGCTCCACCACTTTCAAGTCGTGGCCCTTTGCCAACAAATACTGGGTAAGCACTCCCATGCCCGGTCCAACTTCCAGAACAGGTGTACCTACATAATCCTTCAACGTATCGGCAATACGCTCTGCAACTGACAAGTCCGTTAGGAAATGCTGACCTAAGAACTTTTTGGGTTTTACTTTCTGCATTACAGTGTCCTTGTTTTAAAAAGACAAGAAGGAATAAATTCCTTTGAATTTCACACACATTAGTTGCGCGCCCTCCTCCGAGCATAGCCTTCAGAGAAAAGCACTGTTTGTACAGCCGGCAATCCGGAATTTGTTAGAATGCCGCCGCCGTTTTTCAGATAATGCCTCGACTGAACAAAAGGAAATCCGACAATGTCACCTTTCCTTTTCTCTCAACTTGCACCATCTTTGTAGAAGATAGGATACGCCTTGGCATAAAACTCAAACAAGTTTGGTTTTCTGCACTCGGCTTTCACTATCTTTTAATAACATAGGCTGCGTTTCG
This sequence comes from uncultured Porphyromonadaceae bacterium, assembly GCA_900548875.1. Taxonomy (GTDB): domain Bacteria; phylum Bacteroidota; class Bacteroidia; order Bacteroidales; family Muribaculaceae; genus Limisoma. The sequence goes on from URMA01000004.1 coordinate 28,604, forward strand.
GAAAAGAAAATTGAGCAAGCTCTTTCCTTTTCCCTCAACTTGCACTATCTTTGCAATTCGCAAAGATAATTAATATTTTGGAAAAATTCAACATTAAAAAGCAGATTGGAAATGTCTTCAGAATAGGCATTCCATTAGCCATTGGAGTTGGTTTGTTCTACTGGCTATACACAAATATGGACGTCAACGAAGTAAAGAATATTCTTCGTTACAATGTCAACTATTTCTGGATAGCCTTGATGATGGTTATCAGTACGTTCAGTCATATTTTCCGGGGCTACCGCTGGCAACTGCAACTGCGTGCACTGGGCATCAATGCCCCTGCCAACGCACTGGTGGCATCGATATTCGGAACGTATGCCGTCAACCTGATTTTTCCGCGTCTGGGCGAAGTGTGGCGATGCGGCTATATCGCACAGCGTGAAAAGGCTCCTTTCACGAAAGTTGTGGGCTCAATGGTTGCCGACCGCCTTTCGGATTCCGTGACGGTGCTGGTGCTGACGTTCATAGCCCTGCTTTTGGCCGGTCCGGCTTTCGACAAGTTTTTCGCCACCTTTCCGCAAGTGAAGGAAAGCCTGTGGCACATTGTCACATCTCCGACCGTGTGGACAGCACTGATTGTCGCCGCAGTGGCGATTGTGTTGATTTTCCGCTTCAGCAAGTCAAACAAGATCATAATGAAAATAAAGGGGATGGTGTCCAATATCTGGCAAGGTATCTACGGAATCACCCAAATGGACGGAAAATGGATGTTCCTGCTCTACACAGTACTCATTTGGGGCTGCTATTTCATCCAGCTCTACGTCTGCTTCTTTGCCTTTGATTTCACCAGTGGCCTGAGCATCGTTGCGGCACTGGTCTGCTTCGTGCTGAGCAGCATCAGCATGGGCATACCGACCAACGGCGGCCTGGGGGCATGGCACATCGCCATCATCTTCGGACTCTCGCTCTACGGTGTAGGACAATTCTCCGTCGAGAACCCCGACTCGCAGGCTTCCGCCTTTGCCATGCTCGTTTGGGGCTCACAAACGCTCCTGCTGATAGCGTTAGGCATCTATGCCTTTATTTTCATCACATTCGAAAAAAAGCGTATGAACAAGTAAAAACAGAAAGGGAAAATGGCAATTATACTGAATGACAGCTTCGAGGAAGACGAGTCGAAGCAGACGGAAACGGAGCCTTCACCACAGAAGGACGAGCCGGAAAAGAAAGGGAATGATGCCGACGACAACGAGGACGACATATATATCCGCCCCACATCGAAACGAAGACGCGGAAAAACAATCATCACGGTGCTCATCACTGCAGCTGTCGTTCTGGCCGGAGTTTTCATCTACGATGCCTTTTTCAGGGAAATCGTGAAGGACGGATGCGTTCGGGGATATATCCTGAAAATCGAACAGGCCAACAACACGTTCGATTCCTACGAAGCTGTAATGGTGCTCGACTATCCGCAGGAAATAAACGACAGCACCACGCTCATTTTCAACTTTTCCACACAAGACTACGAGACGGCAAAAAAGCTCTACCGCTCGATGAAAAGCGACAGCCTGGTGGTACTGAACTACAAACGGTACAACAACCGCGTATTCTGGAGAGGGAAAACCAATGTCATTGCCTTTAAAGCCGAGTGCGTAAAGCCGACCCCCAAGTCAAGAAAAAAGAACTGACGTATAAAAATACAATAGGAGCAACACTTCGTATTGCCCCTATCATTATCAAGTGCTAAGCACTGACATAACTTCCCCCTGTTTCCCAACAGAGAAAAGGGTTGATATAATAGTGATTGGTTTTGTTACCCTAAATTAATCCTTTTTATAATATTGAACAAGCATACACCTGTTTTTTTACGAAAAAATACAGAAAGCATAGACTAAATCAAGAAAAAAGTTAGAAAAACCACACCGTCCGAAGAACACGACAAAGCCGCCGGGCAATTTCCACCAAGATTCCATATCCACGCTGACAATGACGTCACAAAGCAGGCAGACGTTCCGGCCCCCAATATTTCTAACATACGGCAAAAATCATTAGCAATAAATATTCAAGAATAACAATATAAAATACAGTCACGTTTTCCACAATCAAGCAAGCGAAAAAGAAAAAAGCCGATCGACTCTTCGACCGGATTTAATTCTTTGTTGCTTACAAGAAGCAACTCTTTTTACAAACCTAACATAAAACCATTTTTACACTGCATTACGTTTCACAACGGAATGAGTATTTAATACTCCATATTTATTTTCGTAGTGTTAACCATTATTGAAAGTGTTATCTTAACTTTCACATCACAAAGGTACAACGAAAAACAAGCGTGTGTATGCTCATATAAATAAAAATATAAACTAATATCAGGTAAATATAATATTAATATATTGTAATACAATTATTTATTATTATAGTAGAGCCAATCAAATATAAATAATTTTATAAGTATAATAGGGATATAAAACAAGAGGAAATAAGGGAATCTGACGCAGAGGAGTTAAGTGTTCTTATCATTCATTACCTGTAAGGATCTGCACCGGCCCGAAGAACTATTTTCATCCACATGAAAGGGCATATCCGGCTGACAACGGACAGAAACATTCACCTGCCCTACTCCCGACAGTTCTGCCACCACACCCAAGCAGCAATGGCCAGAAAACAAAAAAGCTCATCATAAGATGAACTTCAATTGCAGTTGCCAAAGCAACTTTTTACAAACCTAACATAAAACCATTTTTTCAAATTCATATGCCGTTTCACAACGGCATATAAGAACTATGATACTCCATATAGTGTTTAACCATTATCAAATCTTTCGATTTGACATTACAAAGATATACCCCATTTTCTCAAATTATACCACCCCATAAATAGCGATATAAGCATTTAAGGCAGAGATATAAGTACATTCATTTGTCATTCAGATATTTGCGCACAGATAACATAGGGAACAAATATAAATCATTTCACAGCATAACATAATATACCAAGGTAAATTGCAATCGATTTCACCCGCCCGGCACCTCGAACTTCCGTGACATCAGCGGACTCCTGGGAGGTAAATTGTAACCGATTTTGCCCGCCAGGCATTATCCAACGAGCCCTCCCCCAAGAACGTAGCAGACAGACAAAATAAAAAAGCTCACCAACAAGGATGAGCTTTTGTTTCTTTGTTGCTTACAAGAAGCAACTTTTTTACAAACCTAACATAAAACCATTAAAGAAATTACTTTCCGTTTCACAACGTCCGAGTAATTAAAAATACTCCATATATCGTAGTGTTTAACCATTATCAGATTTTGTCAAGAACAGCTCTTTGTTTTTGACACTACAAAGTTAAGACGATTTCCAACGGATTAAACCACTACATCAATATAAATATAAATAGTTTACGGTAATATATAAACATATTACTACTGATATGCAATATATTACACTATAATCAGGACAAGATAAATATAAATAAAAATATCAAATCATACAGCTATAAACAAAACTGCTCAAACATCATTAAAGGCCATTATTTCAATCAATCACCCCGATTTTCATGATCTGTTTCTCAAAATTTTCGCGGTCAATGGCCTTGTTTCGCATCTTATTTCGATAGGCGTAAACCGTGTTTACCGAATATTTGAGGAATTCGGCAATCTTCGTATTGTCATCAAGCCCCATACGATGCAGCGCGTAAATACGCAGTTCAGCCGTCAGCATGCCCAATTCCGGTACGACAATACGTTCCTCCGGTCTTAACAGCGCATTGACATCATCGACAAAAGTAGTGTAAATTTTCAGAAAGGCATTGTCAAATTCCCGATAAAAGCCACGATGCTGTTCATCGGAAAAGCGTGCAGACTTCGTCATTTTCAGCAAATCCTCCACCTGCCCGGATACAAGTTTCCGATTGACAAGTTTCGTAAACGAATCCAGACGTTTCATATAGACGGAGCTCAATTCAAGGAATTGTCCCATATATTCGTCTTTCGCCACGTTGGCATCATGAAGCTTCTTTCGGTCCGTAGACAGTTTTCGCATCTGCTTGACAAGGAAAAACACGGTAATCAGCAAACCAATCAGCAACAGACTGACAATCACTATATAGGCTACCAACAAATTTTCATGCGACTTGACCTCTGCCCGATGAGCGCCTTCGATAACCGGCAACATGCGGGAAGCATTGTAGACACGCACCTGCGCATTACAGAAGGCAGCATCCTCAATTGAGGAAAAAATGTAGCGATAGGCACGCTCAATGTCGCCCTTGTCGTAAACCAACATCGATAATTCGTACATCGACTGATTTTCCTTGACAGAACACTGCAAATCGGAAATAGCGGAAAGCGCATAAAACTTCATACTCTCGTCCGTATTGCCTTCAGCATTGAGAGTGGAGGCCAACAGACCTGCGGCAATGGCATATTCATTGCTGGTTTCCGGCAATTCGGACAATAAATCACCCAAAACGAGTTTAGCCGACACATTCTTTTTATCCCATAAAGCCTGCTCAGCCTCATACAGACGGCGCGTAATCGACCCTTCCGGCAAGGAAGCAATCCACTCCTTACGCAATTGATTGGTCGTATTATAATAATGACTGTAATAAATACTTCCACGGTTAATGGAATTCAAGGCGAAGGAATAAATGCGATAGCCGCATTCATAATAGGCGGAATGCAAAGAATCGGGCAACTGGCTGAAATCAATGGAATTATATTCCGAAGAGACCTCCGAATAAAAGCCCACAATCATTTCCGGACGAAGCCGTTTCAATTTAAGATGAATCGCCTTGCCGGGATTGCCGAGTGTATCGGCCACGCCGATAGCCTGCGAATAATAATAGACAGCGGAATCGGCCTTGAACAGCGTGAATTCATCGCCCAACTTTTCAAGACAGACCAATTGCGCAGACTTGTCAGAACCCGCACGGTTCAAAATTGTCTTCAAACTGTCGATACGGGCATATTTCGCCTTGTCAAAAATGTTTTTTTGGGCAATCATCTTGTCCAGACGCTGTATTTCAGGCAAATTCGCCGAAGCACTGAACACACCGAGGACAGCAGATAACAGGGTTAGAATAATGGTTAAACGTTTAGGCATTGTAAAAAAATATAATTCAGTTTCAAAGATAATTAATTTGGCGACAACTAAATAAGTTTCGTAAATATAAATGCAAGAATTAACTAAAAAACCTGCCGAACAGAGGTCGAAAACATTTTTTCAGATAGGATTCAAATGAGGATGACAATTGAAAAGCATTAATTACCTTTGCAAAATGATTGACAAGAACTACATATCGCACTATAAAGCGACCATCCGGCTCGGTCTGCCCATTGTGGTAGGCCAGTTAGGTGTCATTATCCTCGGTTTTGCCGACACGATGATGGTGGGACACTACGACACCCATTCGCTGGCGGCAGCGTCGTTTGTCAACAACCTGTTCACACTCGTCACCATCATGCTTCTGGGATTTTCCTATGGAATCACGCCCCTCGTCGGTGCGCTGTTTTCACAATGTAAATTCTTCAAGGTCGGCGAAACGGTCAGAAATGCCCTGATAGCCAACAGCATTTATGGCATTCTGCTCACCGGAATCATGCTGGTGCTCTACTTTTTCATCGACCGCATGGGACAACCGGCTGAACTGCTGTCACTTATCCGTCCCTACTATATCACCATACTCATTTCCATGATTTTTGTCGTCGTATTCAACGTGTTCCGACAGTTTACCGACGGCATCATGCGCACCTCCATTGCCATGTGGATACTGATAGGCGGCAACATACTGAACATCGTGTTCAACTATCTGCTCATCTACGGAAAATTCGGTTTTCCCGAATGGGGACTGCTCGGCGCCGGTATCAGCACGTTGGGTTCACGCATCGTCATGGCACTTGTATATGCACTGTTGTTCCTGTCAGCCAAAGCGTTCGCCGGCTATCGCGAAGGATTCTTCAGAGGGCAGACACATCCCGACAGCATCCTGACAATAGCGCGCATATCTACGCCCGTCTCCCTGCAAATGGGCATGGAAACAGGCTCGTTCACCATCAGCGCCATCATGGTTGGCTGGTTAGGCGCCATTGAGCTGGCAAGCTACCAGGTGATGGTCACCATCGGCACATTGGGATTCATGTTCTACTACAGCATCGGAGCGGCCATTGCCATCCGCATCTCGTCATTTATGGGAGCCGCCGACATGAAGGGAGTGAAAATGGCGGCAACGTCGGGCTATCATATTCTGCTGCTGCTCGGTGCCATCGCCTCCACCGTATTTTTCACGCTCGACGACGAACTGATATCCATCTTTTCCGACGACGAAGCCGTACGCACCATGGCAGCCACGCTCATCGCTCCGCTGATACTCTATCAGTTTGGCGACGCCACGCAAATCTGCTTTGCCAACGCCCTGCGCGGCACTTCACATGTCGTTTCGATGATTTGGATTGCATTTTTCAGCTATATGGTCGTAGGGATTCCTACCGCCTACCTGCTGGGATTTCCGCTCGGTTTCGGAGAAAAAGGCATCTTTTATTCCTTCTCGGCCGGTTTATTTACCGCCGCCATTCTCTTCTATCTGCAATTCAGGAAAGTGACACGCTTGGGTTAAAACCACAGCGAGAACTGCTGCAACGGCAATTTCCGATTGGCTACGATTACCCCTATTTTCCCATTGGTAAAACTCATGCCGTACTCCATGGAACGGACCACTCCCGACCACAAGCTGTAGACTTCGGAACTGGAAGCCATGTTGCGCATGACTATCACTCCGTTTCGGCCAACTACCGTCTGAAGGAATTGGGCCACAGCCGGAAGATTGTCGGCCGCCACGGCATTGACAATGACAAACGGACGTTCCACCACCTGCAAATAGTTGCTGATACAGTCATCGACATTACCGAACGCATGAATGCGCGCACTGTTTCCTTGCACCACGTCCTTCACAATCGAATATTCCCTTGCTTTGGGCTCCAACAGCCACAGCTGCGACTTGCTGGATGCCGACAAGGCACAAATGGCCGAAACCCCATAATTCGAGCCAAATTGAATGATGGCAGTAGGGTTGAAGAAATTTACCACCCGGAAAATCAGCCGGGCATTTTTATTCGACAGCACCTTCCGGCTGCTGATGCCCTCCTCCACCATGCGCACGAGCGCCAGATTCCGCCCGTCGCGTATCGTCTGATAGGCATAGTAGCCCGACCGCTCGCGCAACACCTTGAGCACAAAACGGAAAGCAAAGGGTGAATGGATTCCATACCCTTTGCTTCTACGGTAACGGTCGAGTGCCGTGTAATATCTTTTGATTCTCAACATCCGCTATTCTTTCTTTTTACAGCAGCCTCCCCTGCCCAGCAGCAGGAACGCGCCGATTAAAGCCAGATAAATCAGCACAACGGAAGCATAGGCAATAGTTTCTGTCGTGTGAACCGACTGCGGATCAAAGCGGAATACCACCGCATGTTCTCCAGCCGGAAGCTGTAAGGCACGGAGCACGTAGTTGACCCGGCCGACAGGCACTTCCTTGCCGTCGACAGTAGCCGTCCAGCCCCACGGGAAATAGATTTCAGAAAATACCGCCAGTCCGCCGTTGCGGCTTATCGTCTTATAATGGAGTTCGTTCGGCTTATAAACGGTTTCAATAATCGTATCGCCCGGCATAACGGTCTTCGCTTCGCCCAGCACGGAGCGGAACGACTCGTCGGCAACGGCTCCGACAGCCGTATGCAGCGTGTCGAGCACTGCCATTTCAGCCTGCGCGCCTTTCACATACGTCACTTTGTCGACAAACCAGCCATTTCCGAGTGCTTCAGGATTGACGTGGGCAGTCGTATCGTCGACGATCAGATATTTGGCGTTCAGCATGTTCAGCACCTCTATGTTGTTTTTGGAAATCTGACGGTCGATCAAATCCTGATAACGGGTAAGCTTCGCGGCATGGTAACCGCCGATACACTTGTGGAAATACGACGGCATGGCATCGCCAAAACGCGTGAGATCCATGACACGGTAGTTCATCGCCGTATCCTTCAGAATCTGCAAGTCTACCGGGCGCGGCTCTATTGTCTGCTGCGCCATCAGCGGCTTCATGGAGAACGACTTCGTATTGAGATAACGCTTGTCAACCGGATACATATCAATCAGCACCACCACAAGCAACGCTCCACACAGTGCCTCTTTCTTCAAAATGTTCTTGAAATACAGCCAGAAGAGACCGGCACCGATAACCAGGAACACAAAACTACGCAACGCATCGGCACTGACCATCGACATGCGGGCGTCCTGAAGGCTTGCATACAGCGGACTCAGGTCGTAGCCCTGTGCCGAATATTCGGCAAACATGTCTGCCTCCATCTGCGAAATGCCGCTTCCAAACACGCTCGGCACCATCATGCCCAACAGGCAGAAGAAAATGGAAATGCCGAAAGAAGCAAAGAATTCCTTCGAATGAAGCTTGAAGAAATCGGGTGTCGTCACAATTTTCTGCAAGGCAAGTGCCGCCAGCAAAGGCATCGTGAATTCGGCTATCACGAGAATGCTCGCCACCGTACGGAACTTGTTGTACAACGGGAAATAGTCGATAAACAAGTCGGTGAGCCACATCATGTTGTGTCCCCACGACAATGCCACCGACAGCACAGTGACGATGAAAAGTGCCCATTTCACAGGACCCTTCACGATGAAAAGGCCTAAAATGAACAGTGCAAAAATCAGTGCACCCACATATACCGGCCCGTTGGTCATCGGCTGGTCGCCGAAATACTGCGGGAACATTTGCAGGTTACTGTATGTCTGATAGTCGATTTTTCCTTTCTGATAATCCTCTTTCACCTTCTCGACATCGGCCATCGAGGTCTGCAAGTTCTCGCCGTCGGTCGGAATAATCGTCGCACCGCCCTTGATGTTGGGTATCAGCAACGAGAAAGTTTCGCTGAGGCCATAGCTCCATTGCGTGATATAATCCTTGTCGAGACCTCCCTTCGTGGTGTTGGAAGTGGCTTCAGCCAGTTCCGAATGGCCTCCGCGCATGGTCTGCTTGCTGTACTCATACGTGTTGTAAAGGCTCGGCAAATTGGCGCCGACAGCCAGCAGAGCCGCAACGACCAGTACCCCCGTGGCCTTAGCCCATTTTTTCAAGGTCTTTGCACGCTTGTGTTCCACAAAGAAGGCAATGACCAGCGCCACGATGACAAACAGGAAATAGTAGGTCATCTGAATATGGTTGGCGGCAATCTGAAGCATGGCAAAAAATGCGGCAAGCACACCGCCACCGACATATTTGCCCCGATAGCAGAGAATTATGCCCGCAATTGTAGGCGGAACGTAAGCCAACGTGGAGAATTTCCAGATATGTCCGGCACCGATAATGATGAAGAAATACGACGAGAATCCATAAGCAATCGCCCCCAAAAGCGCCACATACCAGCGGGTTCGCATGGCGAGCATCAGGATATAGAAGCCGAGCATCATGATAAATACCAGATTGGCCGGATTCGGCAGCCAAAGGCTGTAGGCGCGTTCTACGCTGGAAATCAGTTTGGAACTTCCGTAGGATGGCGAAATCTGGAACGTAGGCATACCGGAAAACAGCGAGTTGGTCCAGCGTGTGGTTTCGCCGGTCGCTTCCGCAAAAGCCGCCGCTTCATGACCGTTGGCCACGCCCTGCATCGTATCATGCTGACGGAGCACATTTCCTTCAAACACATCCGGATAGAAGTAGACGAGCGTTATCACAAGAAGAATACCCACGCCCAACAGCGAGCGCAGAAATCCTTTGCTCCCGAACAGGCGGCGGAAACCGCATCCGCATGTCTTCGGTTCTTTATTTTCTTTCTTTTCTACGGACTCCATATTACTTCGTTTTAAAAATTCATCGTAAAAGTACACAAAAGCCGCCAAACAGCAAAAAACGCAACTGCATATCAGGCTGTTTGGGGCAAAAAAAGTCCTCTCGCGGCCGGCAAGAGGACAAAATCGGCTAAAATTCGCCGCTATGCGTTATTTTCCGTCTTGAAACTGAATAGGAATTTCGCGGTTCATGCTCTGGTCAAGCGAAATCAGCGTTTCAGTAGCCACAACGCCATGAATCATCTGAATCTTGTCGTTGAGCAGTTCCATCAGATGCTGGTTGTCGCGGGCATAAAGCTTGATAAGCATCGTGTACGGACCGGTCGTAAAGTGACATTCCACCACTTCCGGAATCTTTTCCAATTCCGGCACCACATCCTTATACATGGAACCCTTTTCAAGTTTCACTCCGATATATGTACATGTAGCATATCCCAACACTTTCGGATTCACATGGTAGCCCGAACCGGTGATGACCTTCAAGTCAATCATCCGTTGGATGCGCTGATGAATCGCCGCGCGCGAAACGCCGCAGACTACAGCCACATCTTTCGACGGGATACGTGCATTTTTCATTACTATTTCAAGTATTTTTCGATCAAGATTGTCTATTTTTTCCATTTGTTCTCTAATTTTATTCGCAAATATATAGCATTTTTTCATAAAAACCACCATAATTGTTTACAAAATATCACGATTATGCGCAAAAACATACAAATTCTGCGGTTTTTTGCCGATTCGGCACGATTTTAATCAGTAAAATTCTTTTTTCCCGATTTTTTCATTTTGCTATTTCAAAAAAGTATACCTTTGTCGTCGATTTGTTTTAGGTATAAATTTTTGACATTATGGTATTCCAATGCGCTATTATTTTTGGCTGCCTGGCACTGGGCGAACTCATCGTCTGGGCAACAGGCATCAAATTGCCGTCAAGTATCATCGGCATGCTGCTGCTGACACTTTTCCTGCAATTGAAGTGGATTAAGCTTCGTTGGGTGGAAGGCATTTCCAACTTCCTCGTGAAAAATCTCGGATTCTTTTTCGTTCCGCCGGGTGTAGCCCTCATGCTCTACCTCGACATCATCAAGGCACAGCTCATCCCTATCCTCGTTGCCTCGATTGTGAGCATGATCATTGTCATTGTTGTTACCGGATGGATTCACCAACTCGTCAGAAAATTTCAAAATGGAATACATTAACAACCCCTACTTCCTGCTTGCGCTCACTTTCTGCATCTACGCCATAGCGCAAATCATCCAAGTGCGTACACACAGCTCGCTGTTCAACCCGATTCTGGTGACCATCGCACTAATTATCGTTTTCCTGCTTTTCAACGACATCTCGTTTGAAACCTATACCAAAGCCGGACACTATATCGAGTTCTGGCTGAAGCCGGCAGTAGTTGCGCTCGGCGTGCCTCTTTACAAGCAGTTGTCCACCATCCGCAAACAGATTTTGCCCATTATGCTTTCAGCGTTGGGCGGCTGTATTGCCGGTGTCATCTCCGTCGTGCTCATAGCCGACCTGTTCGGAGCATCACGTGAAGTCGTGATGTCGCTCGCCGCCAAATCAGTGACCACACCGATTGCCATGGAGGTAACGGCTTCGTTGGGCGGCATTCCGTCGCTGACGGCCGCCGTCGTAGTCAGCATCGGCATTTTCGGAGGTTTGACAGGATTCAGCGTCATGCGCCTGTCGCATGTCAACAGCCCTATCGCCCAAGGGCTTTCGCTCGGAACGGCCGCCCACGCCGTAGGAACTTCGCGTGCCATCACCGTCAGCGACCGCTACGGAGCATTCGCCAGCCTCGGCCTTACCCTCAACGGCATTTTCACAGCCCTGCTCACACCAACGATCCTCCGATTGTTGGGATATTTTTAAACCAACCTCTATCCATACAAATACAGATGCGGCAACTACCATTCATCGATGATAGCTGCCGCACGTTGTATTCTATAAATTCGTTTCGGGTTTAAATTTCTATCAATTCGTCGTAGCCGAAATCGCGGATGGCGGTTGTGCCGATGACGCTGTCCCAACGCATGGGGCTGATGCCGTTGCCGGGGCGTTTTGTGGTGATGTTCTCTTCGGTCAGCACTTCCCCCTTGCGGATATCGCGCGCCGCCACGATACTCTTGCGGGCAATGTCCATATTCTTCCGTTCCGAAGGGCTGACATGCTTGTGGCCGTCGCCCAACGCCTGCTCAATGTTGCGGATGGCGTCGACCATTGCTTTCAGTTCGTCGGGTTCGAGCGAAGCCTTGTGGTCAGGGCCTTCCATCGTCTTGTCGAGCGTAAAGTGCTTTTCAATCACCCTTGCACCCAATGCCACGGCGGCTATCGGCACTTCAATGCCTTTCGTATGGTCGGAATAGCCTACCTCCACGCCCAGCGAACGGCGCAAATCGTCCATGGCACGCAGATTGACATCACACATCGGTGTCGGATACTCCGTATTGCAATGAAGCACAATGACATCGCTGCGCTTCACTCCGCCCTGCTCCAGCACCTGCAACGCCGCTTCCACTTCCTCGATCTCGCACATGCCGGTAGAAAGAATCACCGGACGGTGTTTCGACGCAATTTTGCGGAGATACGGCAAATTGGTGATTTCGCCCGAAGGAATCTTGTAATAGTCCATGTCGAGCGGCTCCAGCACGTCAATCGAAACGAGGTCGAACGGCGTACTCATGAAACCGATGCCCACCTTGTCGCAGTATTCCTTCAGCGGCTTGTAGTCGGTAAGCGGCAGGTGGATGGCCTTGCACATCTCCAACTGACTCTCGGCGGCACCCGTCGTTTCCTTCTGATATTCCGCTTTCGGAGCAAAGGTGGAAATCACCAGTTCGGGTTTTGCTGTCTGAAATTTCACATAGTCGGCGCCGGCACGCTTCGCCTCGTCGACCATTTTTATTGCCAGTTCATAGCTGCCGTTGTGGTTCACACCGGCTTCGGCTATGATAATTACTTTCTTATTGTTCATCGTTGAAAAACATTACTTCACTGAAATAGCGTGCCATCAGCGCACGGTCGCGCCAGTTGTGGCACGGGGCTGCCTTTTCGCCGGCAGCTTCGGCAAGCAGCATCGACGGGATGTCGGCACCGGCATGGATGGAACAAACCACACCGCCTCCCAGCCGCGGATTGATTTCCATCAGCAGATAGCGGCCCGTAGCCTTGTCGAAAAGAAACTGCAACGTGACAGGTCCACGGAAGCCCAACCGACGCAAAATCGAGTCGGAAGCCTCCAGAAGTTCGTCGATGCGGCGTGTTTCCGTACGGTCGACTTCGCCGCCGGAGGTGGAAATACGGATACGCGGAACGGCACACAGCACTTCGCCGTCGACCGTCGACACGTAACAGTCCACCGTATATTCTTCTCTGTCGGCAATGTATTCCTGAATCAGATAACGGTCGAAATGTCCCACTTTCTCCAGTTCCTCCTGGCTGTTCACCACCACAATGCCCTTTGAGGCCGACCCTTCGCGCGGCTTCATGATGGCCGGGAAACGGCAATTGTCGGGTGTATAGGTTTCGGGGATGCGGATGCCTTCCCTGACAAAGAGTTCGGCCGCCACCGCCTTGTCGAACATGGCATGCGCCACCTCGAACGGCGACACAGGCACAAACACCTGCGGACAGCGTTCCTTCAGTCGGGAAGCTACCTCAATGGCACCGTCGACAAACGGCAGAACGATGTCGACCGCCTCGTCGGCCACCGTCTGTACCAGATGGTCGAGCGCATCGGCATCGCGCCAACGGCGGCCCGCAATGATGCGTCCTTCGCAGGCGATAGGCACCGTCGGGATAATTTCATAGCTGAGAATAACGACTTCCACTCCCCGCCGACGTCCGGCTTCCTTCAGCAGCCGCGCCAGCGAAACGCGCTTCGCGCCGCCCAGCATCAATATCGTGACCTTTCCGTTCATCGGTTGTAGATATCGTATTTGTATTTGGCAAGATTTTCCGGATTGGAGAACCATTCAATGGTTTCCTTCAGCCCGTCGGCAAGCGAGTACTGCGGCCGCCAGTCGGTCAGGCTACAGATTTTCGTATTGTCGCCGAACAGGCGGAACACTTCCGAATTTTTCGGACGGATACGCGCCGGGTCCTGCACCCAGGTAATGTCGGCCCCCATCAGTTCGGCGATGAGGTTCAGCGTGTCCTGCATCGAAATCTCACTTTTGCTGCAAATGTTGATTTCCTGTCCTTCGATTCCTGCAGTTCGGGCAAGGGCGATAAAGCCACGGCAAGTGTCCTTCACATAGTTGAAGTCGCGTGTCGGTGTCAAGTCGCCCACCTTTATTTCGCGCACGCCGTTGGCAATCTGCGTGATAATCGTAGGAATAATGGCGCGTGCCGACTGGCGCGGACCGTAGGTATTGAACGGCCGGGCCACTACTACCGGCAGATTGAACGCATTGTGGAAACTCTCAGCAATCGCGTCCGCCCCGATTTTCGTAGCCGAATAGGGCGACTGCGGCTGCTTCGGATGCTTCTCGTCGATAGGCACATAGCGGGCCGTGCCGTAGACTTCGGAGGTGGAAGTGACAATCAGCCGTTCCACTCCGGCTTCACGTGCCGCCTGACAGATATTGAGCGTGCCTTTGATATTCGTGTCCACATAGCTGTCGGGAGCCACATAGCTGTAAGGAATGGCAATCAGTGCGGCAAGGTGGAATATCGTGTCACAGCCACGAGCCGCCTCACGGCAGAAGTTCGGGTCGCGCACGTCGCCGCTCAGCACTTCCAGATTTTCGTGCTTTATGCCGTCGAGCCAACCCCAATAGTTAAACGAGTTGTAAACACTCAAAGCCTTCACTTCACAACCTTCTGCAAGGAGCATCTCCGTCAGGTGTGAGCCGATAAAACCGTCGGCACCGGTCACCAATACTTTTTTCATATTGCAGCTATTATTCTTTTTATGCCCTAAAATTAATCATAACTGCCGACAATTCGGGCAAGCAACCCCTCAAAAATGGATAAAAACGCTCAAATGCCCACTTTTTTCACCTCCGCGCAAAAAAAGTAGCCGAAAAATTTGGCAGTTCCACAAAAGCGCCCTACCTTTGCAAAGCATTTGAAAAAATGTCTTCGGGGTGTAGCGCAGTCCGGTTAGCGCACCTGCTTTGGGAGCAGGGGGTCCCAAGTTCGAATCTTGGTACCCCGACAATGAACGACTTAACAGCAATGTTGAGTCGTTTTTTGTTTATCTCCCCCTTTCAACGGATCAACGTTCTCGCACCAATTATGGGTCAACGTAAAAATCTGAGGGGAAATTTAAGGAAATAGTATCTTTGCCAGAAAGAACAAAAAAACGGATAAGAGCATCCTCAAATTTATGTCTTTATGTTCTTCTGTCGGAGAAATTTATTTTTGACAAAAGAACACAAGAACAGAAATCATATTTTTATAGACACCTGACACACAACACCTTCAACATTATAAAAATTTTGTCCTTTTGTTCTTCTGTCCCCAAAAACTCTCCCACCAGCACAGAAGAACACTCTAACGCATTTTATTTTTGACAGAAGAACAGAAAGACATATTTTGAAAGCGCTGCCAAGTGGCGTCCTCCACTTAGAAAGAGGAGGTGGGCGGAGCCCGGAGGAGTATGAACGCCAACATTGGGTTGGAGATTAGCGTTTGTAAACTGTAAATCCTTGGAAAATGTTCATGCTCCCCAGTCTGT
Organism: uncultured Porphyromonadaceae bacterium; assembly: GCA_900548875.1. Classification (GTDB taxonomy): domain Bacteria; phylum Bacteroidota; class Bacteroidia; order Bacteroidales; family Muribaculaceae; genus Limisoma. The sequence goes on from URMA01000004.1 coordinate 44,127, forward strand.
GTTCATTCCCCTCAGTCGCAAGCGACGGCTCCCCTATCTTAGGTGAGCACAGGCTAACGCGTTGATTATCTTATATTTGATTTTTCGACAGAAGAACACAAGAACAGAAATCATATTTTTATAAGAGCTTGACACATAGCACTTTCAGCATCATAAAAATTTTGTCCTTTTGTTCTTCTGTCAAAAAAACTCCCCCATCAACGACCTGAAAACTGCGTTTTCGTTTGCCTCTCCGCTCTGCTTTTCGTATCTTTGGATAAGATTGGAGGCGGCTCGGGATAAAAAATATCTGAAACAAGTTTCAATATTTTATTCTCCGCTCACCTTTTGCTATCTATTCTTATGGAAATTCCAGTAGCAAACTTGAAAACTTCGTTTCCGTTTTCCACTGCACTCGCCTTGCACTATCTTTACATCCGACAAAATACAGATAACATATCAGGCAAATATCGGGCCTGGCTGCAAACCTTTACAAAAACCTACAAACGTACAATGAACCAATTATTACTGACATCTCTACTTGCCGGCATTGCTACAACCGGCATTTCGGCCCAACAGCAATCGCCGAACATCGTACTGATTATGTGCGACGACATGGGCTACTCCGATTTGGGCTGCTACGGCAGTGAAATCAAGACCCCGAACATCGACCGCCTCGCCGAACAGGGCATACGGTTCAACCAGTTCAAGAACACGGGAAGAAGCTGTCCGAGCCGGGCCGCTCTGCTGACGGGCTATTATCAACACGAAGTGGGCATGGGCTGGATGACGGCCGTCGACGAACATCGTCCCGGCTACCGCGGACAAATTGACCACGAACATCCGACTATTGCCGAAGAACTGAAAAACCGAGGCTACGCCACATATATGAGCGGAAAATGGCACGTTACGGTCGACGGAGCGTTCGACAGTCCCAACGGAAGCTACCCGACACAGCGCGGATTCGACCGCTACTACGGTTGTCTGAGCGGCGGCGGAAGCTACTATACCCCCACTCCGCTCTACAACGACCTTGACCCCATAACGGAATATCCCGACGGATACTACTATACCCACGCGATCACCGACTCTGCGGTTGCGTTCATCGAACGCCACGACCTCCGCAAGCCAATGTTCCTCTATGTGGCACACTATGCTCCCCACCTGCCGCTCAATGCTCCGGCCGAAGCCGTGGAAAAGTGCATGGACCGCTATAAGGCCGGATTCGATGTGCTTCGACGCCAACGCTTTGAAAAGCAGAAACAGCTCGTACTTGTGCCCGACACGATGCAGCTGCCGCTCTTCGACAAGGAATTTAACGGGAAACACCCGAAATGGGAAGACCTGACCGACAACCAGCGGCAAAAATGGACCAAGGACATGGCCACTTACGCTGCCATGATTGAAATCATGGACGAGGGTGTGGGCAAAGTGGTGGACGCCGTGAAAAAGAAAGGCATGCTCGACAATACGGTGTTCATATTCCTCAGCGACAACGGAGCCACCAGCGAAGGCGGATATATCAACCAACTGCGTGCCGATCTCTCCAACACGCCCTACCGCAGCTACAAGCGCTGGTGCTATCAGGGAGGGACAAGCACTCCTTTCATTTTCAGCTACGGCAACAAAAAAATGCAAAAAGGCAAAGGAAGCATCTGCAACCAGCCGGCACACATTATCGACATCATGCCTACCTGTCTGGCACTTGCGGGCGACACGGCCAACCCACGTCCCGGCACGAGCCTGCTGCCGGCCCTCTACGGCGACAGCCTCCAGCCACGCACGCTCTACTTCGAGCATCAGACTTCCTGTGCCATCATCGACGGCAACTGGAAACTCGTCAAGGAAAACCGCGACACCCCCTGGGAACTCTACAACCTGACTACCGATCCCTATGAAACCGACGACCTTGCCCGACGCCGCCCGGAAATCGTGGAACAGTTGGAAGCAAAATGGGTAGAATGGGGAAACACCCACAAGGTATTCCCGCTCGACACCAAACCCTGGGGCGACCGCATCAAATTCTACCTCGAAAAGAATCCCGACCAGCGGGGAGAGAACTAACCCCAGTTACCCCCCCCCAAAACACCCTCTTTAAAATCATAGAATCAGCGGCAAGAGCAATTTCCCAATTACTCTTGCCGCTGATTTTTCAACTTATCTTTAAATTTCAATCAAATCGTTTGAATAGCCAGAGGCTAAAACTCATAGCCGATGTGCAGGGCATATCCTCCTGACCAGTATGCGCCAAAATTCATATCCAAACCACAAGACAAATTCAATGCGCTTTTTTCAGTTAATGCAATACGCAATCCCAGCATCATCATTTCATAGAAAGAAACATCCTCAATATTAACAAAAGAACTGCCTATCCGGTATACAAAAAATGGAGTGACGCGCCTGTCTAAAAAATTAACCCGGGCTTCCGCAAATACCGGCAAATGCCAATAATTATATTTAGGGCTGACTCCCAACGCCAGTCCGCCTCCCAAAAAGAAATAATCGTTAAACTGATAGCCATGCGTCGTCGACACACTTACCCAGTCACCGTCAACCCAATCGTCTGTATCGCCATCTACATCGAAAGCATACCCCATGTTCACAAAACAGTTATATCCCCGCAACGTGCGGCGTTGCTCTTTCTTGCTCAAACCAGCATTGTCCGCTGGCTCGTATGCCACTGCCGGTAGCGAAGCCAATACCGCTAACAGCAATAATAAAATTCTTGTTTTCATAGTTATATCGCTTTTTGGTTATATTCAAAGGATACAAAAGGCTGTTCGGAATAAAAAGCCGAAACAAGTTTCAATATTTTATTTCTCCCTTTTCACTGTTTCTTTACAAATATAAGAATTCACACCCTAAAAGACCACAAATCGGCATAAATCATCTTGCCATTAAAACACTAATAACCAATTGATTAAAAAAATATTTTTACACTTCTACAAATCAAACTATTTTTCAGGGGCAGAAGATTCGGCATTATCTACAAAGTGAGCGATAAATTCTTTTAAAGGCTCTGAGATTCCCAACTTTTTTGAAATGCGCAGTTTTTTCGTGCTGACATAGTTCGGATTCGTATATCCCATACAAATGGCTATTTCAATATAAGAATAACCGCAACACATCAAGCCGACAATGTGCAGTTCGTCGTCCGACAGATCGGGGCACCGCTCCTTGAGGCGTGACAAAATATTGCCGTATTTTGAATTGACAAAATACTGAAAATCCTTCCAAAAATCATCCGGAAGTCGGGTTTTCTTTATACGCTCCTTGAATTTATTGAAAAAAATGCCCGGCTGCTGATTGTAGCGATGGGAAAGATCTATAAAATATCGGATATTGTCAATCACTTGCGACAAAATGCCTTGCAACATCATGGCATCCTGCGACTTATCGTTAATAATATTTCGCGATGTGGAGACAACCGTTTGCAGCTGTTCGATAAGCAACTGCTGTTCGCGGAGCTTGGCTTTGCGCTTCAGCCAATAAATCCATCCGAACAATAGAATGACAGCAATAACGGCAACGATGAAATAGGCGAATGTCTTTTCTCTTTTAAGGCTGACGGTCTGCAACAAAAGTTGCTGACGGTCGAAACGCTTCTCTGTTTCAAACAGTTCCACCTGTCGGGCGTTTTCAATGATTGTATCTGCCAACTTGCTTGAACGGTCATTATAGTAGAATGCACTTTTGTAATCGTTTTGTGCCAACGCAATTTCCGTTTCCGCCATCAGTCTCTGCAATCGATCGCGATCCGAGAGATTTTCCGTCGGCAGCTTGCGGAAAAAGTATAAGGCAGAATCCAGATTCCCGATTTTGGCATAGGCACAGCATAAGTCGTAGTCAACATTTGCAACCAACGGTATTTTTTCCTGAAACCGGCTGGCCAGACGCCCTATCGCTATCGCCTCCCGATCCTTATTCTCCGACTCATAAGCACGGGCCTTTGTCGCCAATGCCATATATAGTTTCACACTGTCGCCAACTGTTCTCGCCAAATCAGCCATTATATCCATATAGTAGTAGGCACTGTCCATATTATAGACACGTAAACTGGAAGAAAGACCCGAAAGACAAGAAAGCTGATATTTCGTATTGCCGGACTTTTTATAATTGGACAACGCCTTCCGCAATTTAGATATATGTTCTTGATTTTGAATATAGGAATAAGTATATACCTCAGCCATACGGAGATTGACATAACCGATAAAATCATAGTTGGATGTATCAGCTATCGACTCTGCCTGCTTGTAGAAACGCAACGCCTCCTCTTTTTCTCCCATTTCGTAGAGAACGGCTCCCTTAAACAGAAGGGAACGTGCATAGTTAGCCCTGTTGTCCGTTGATTTATAGTAGTCCACGGCTATATTGATTAGCGAATCATTTTTTGCACGGACATTACATTTATACATCGCCTGCGACATCAGCAAACTGTAGAGCGCGCAGTTCTCCCCGCCGGAAAGGCTATCGGGATTGACGGAACGCAGTATGACATAAGCGTTGTCAGGACGGGTTTCTACCAAACTGTCGGCCAACACCAGACGGCTGTCGACCTTTCGCGAACATCCGACAACACACAACGCAAGCAGCAAAGCAAAACAAAGAAGTTTTTTCATCGTTCTTAGAGTAGGCTAAAGTTTTTTGATACTGCTTTACAAATTTAGAATTTTCTGACAATATATCAAATAGGAAGGTTTACAGTTTGTGGTTTACAGAGCTCCGCAAACCGCTGTTGGCGTTCATGACAGAATTTGTTTTCGACATAAGAACACAAGGACATAAGATAATCACCCGCGTTAGCCTGTGCTCACCTTAGCGGAGGACGCCACTTGACAGCGCCTTCAAAATTATGTCTTTCTGTTCTTCTGTCGGAAATCTTTTTGACATAAGAACACAAGGACACAATTCCCCTTGTTTGTCGAGAACAATCCCCCGACTACTCTCACCCATAACCCCTAATCTATAACCCCAATATGTTCTTCTGTCAGGAGCAACGCTCCGCGAGGCCGTATAAAAACAAGCAAGGGGCGGTGCCTCACGGCATTGCCCCTTGATAAGCATATTATGAAAACTTTATTTAAAGGAATTGATTGTTATCTGCTTTAATTAAAAGAAAGTCAATGAATTGTTTTCAATATCCTTGTTTTCTTTCAAGATATCCAAAGCCATCTGTGAAACCGCACGTGCGCCGATGATCGAAGAATAGCGGTCGGCCAATTGTTGCGGAGTGAGGCTTGAACTTGACTTCTCGATTTTTTTCACTTCATACACGAACACACCCTGCTCGCCTTTCACCGGACCGTTGAGCGAACCCTGCTTAGCATAAGGAGCCTGACCGGTAAGGCATTTTTCCATCGCGCGGAGCGGCATGATGAAATCCTGAGAGAAGGTAACGACTACAGCTGTGTCGACCGGCACATTCACTGCGGCAGCATAGCCCTGAAGACCCTTGCCCTTGCCGGCATTGAACTTAGCCACCAATGCTTCAGCCTTCTTGTCGTTGCGAACGCGAGTTTCTACAATCGTGCGGACACTTGCATCACTCAGCGGCATATAGCCTGCCGGAATAACTTCGTCAAGAGTAAGGGCAATCATCTTGTCGTTGCCTTCCTTGTCGAATACCGGAGAAACCGAACCAGCTTCTGCACCAAACGCCCATTGAATCATCTTACGAGTTGACTCGATGCGGTTGATTTGCGGGTCGTTGGCCGTGATAGTAGCTTCGAGCGGCTGATAGCCTGCTGCGACAGCGTTTTCTATAAATGACTTGTTTACGTTGTTCTTGTTAACATATTCCTGCAATCCGGCGCGAAGATTGTCGACAGTCTTGTCGCTCGGATAAACATGGTAGGTAACCTCGGCAATGTCGTACATCTGCTTCGGCGCAGCTTTTTTCACTACTTTATAGATCAGTGCACCGTATTCGTTGCTGTCGAGCACGAAATAGTCGGCACCGGCTTCCATCAATTTCTTCTTGGCAGTTTCAGCCTGCTCAGTGTTGCCCATCTGCAAGGTGTTGAGGGCGAAGTTTTCCTGACCGGCAACCGTCTTACCGTTGACTACTTCAGCGAATGCCTTGCCGGAATTCAACAGGTTGAGCACAGAATCCTGCGATGCCTTGTTGCCCTGAACCTGAACCATGTTGACTGTAATCGTATCAACATCCATCTTCTTGCCCAAAAGTTTAGTGACGCTGTGAACATCGGCACGGAAAGCCGGAGTAGAAACAGCACCGACAGCAGCTTCAGCAAGGAAGTTCTTGGTTGCTACGTCGACATCGTTGGCGCGCACCGTACGTTCGGCAATAGAAACTTCCGAAATGTTGCGGATGGCGTTTACACCTTCATTGGCTTTCAGTTTTGCAACCACTGTGTCCATCAAAGCCTGTGCAGCAGCCAAATCGGCAGCCGACGGAGCAATATTAACAGCAATGTAGTGGATTTTGCGAAGTTCTTCTTCCGTCTTAAACTGATATTTGTCTTCATTGTAACGGGCCTTCAGATCTTCTTCGCTGACAGGATAGTCCTTGTTGTCGAGAGAAGTGTAAGGAACGTTTACGAGGTCGATAGTCGAAGCTGTCGACATTTCAGCGGCAAGCGCTTCCTTGTCGAGGTCGTTAGCCTGGATGGCACCTGCGAGCAGCGTACCGAATTTCTGATATTTCAACTGTTGGTCGATATTGCGTTCCATTTCCAACCACTGTGCCTTCAGCGGCTCAACATCCTGCGGATTCAAGCCATATTTGCCGGGGTTGAAAAGCATATCGTGAAGCATTGCAGGAGAATCGGCTCCCATCTGTGCAGCAAACTGGGCTACTGCCGGAATAGCGTTTGCACCTGTCATAGCTTCTGTAAGCTCTTTGTTGGTAACTTGAATACCCAACGCTTCCACTTCATCGTTCAACAGTTGCTCGTTGATCATTTCGTTGAGCACCTGCATTTGGACTACTGCACCGTCGAATTTCTGGTTTGACTGCTGCAAACGCTGGTTATACTCTTCATTGCGACGTTGGAAATCGACGATACTGATTTTCGTACCGTCAACGTTCGCTACGGTAGTGCCGCTACCAAAGAATGAGCGGCCGGAGTTCAAGAAGTCACCGATGATAAATGCCAAAAGGGCTACACCGATAACTACGAGTAACAATACGGATTTACTCCTGATTTTCTCTAATGTTGCCATTTATTTTTGTAGTTTTTAATTTTTTACGCATTAAAATAATTGCAGAAGCAACACGAAAACTCATATATATACTTCTACAAAGTAGCACGCAAAGATACCAAAATTCATTAATAATACAAAAACTATTCTTTTTTTTCGCTTTTTATTTGAAAAACAACGGGTTTTAGGGGCATTTTAGCGACAATTTTCTGCTATAAAACATAATATTGCGAACAATGGCCGGACGTCGCTTGTTGTATAGGCGAACATGGCTGCAAAGACTGAATCCCGGCGGAGGTGCGGAAAACCGGCAATTTGAAAAACTGCGTTTTTCACTTGTCTATTCTCTCGGCTTGCACTATCTTTTCATAAGACAGGCTGCGCCTCGGATTAGACAAATTTGAAAAACTGTGTTTTTCACTTGTCTATTCTCTCGGCTTGCACTATCTTTGCAGGCGGAAATTAAGTATTAACCCTGTGGAAAAATTTGGCTGCTTGCAACCACATTAAAAAATGCTAAAACTGCAAATCCCCCTCAGATTTCCAGCCAATTTAGCTTTTCCACTTTAAAACAAAATGGAAAGATGAACTATCTATTCACATCGGAATCGGTGTCGGAAGGACACCCTGACAAAGTGGCGGATCAAATTTCTGACGCCATTCTTGACAAACTGCTTGCTTATGACCCGGAATCGAAGGTTGCGTGCGAAACGCTCGTGACTACGGGACAGGTTGTAATTGCCGGCGAAGTGAAATCGGAAGCCTACATCGACATGATGGACACGGCCCGCAGCGTAATCAACCGTATCGGCTACAACAAGAGCGAATACAAATTCGACGGCGAATCGTGCGGCGTTCTGCTGGCTATCCACGAACAGTCGAAGGACATCAACCGGGGCGTTGACCGTGGAAACAGGGAAGACCAAGGAGCCGGCGACCAAGGCATGATGTTCGGTTATGCCTGCAACGAAACGGAAAACTACATGCCGCTGACGCTCGACCTGGCTCATGCCATCCTCCGCGAACTTGCCGCTATCCGCCGCGAAGGCAAGGTGATGACCTATCTGCGCCCTGACTCAAAAAGTCAGGTGACGGTGGAATACGACGAGCACAACAAGCCGGTGCGTGTTCACACCATCGTTGTCAGCACACAGCACGACGACTTTATCCAACCGGCCGACAACTCTGACGCCGCTCAGGCGGAAGCCGACCGACAAATGGTGGACGTCATCTACAACGACGTCAAGAACATCCTGCTGCCGCGCATCATCCGGACATTGCCCAAACGCATACAGAACATGTTCGACGACCAACTGATTCTTCACGTGAATCCTACTGGAAAATTCGTTATCGGCGGACCGAACGGCGACACGGGCCTTACCGGACGTAAAATCATCGTTGATACTTACGGAGGCCGCGGTGCTCACGGCGGCGGTGCCTTCTCGGGAAAAGACCCTTCGAAGGTGGACCGCTCGGCAGCCTACGCCACCCGACATATTGCGAAAAACATCGTTGCAGCCGGTCTGGCCGACGAAGCTCTCGTGCAGGTGGCCTACGCCATCGGTGTTGCCCAACCGGTCAGCCTGTGCGTAAACACCTACGGAACAGCGAAAGTCAACCTGTCGGATGCAGAAATTTCCGCCCGTATCAGCCAACTGTTCGACATGCGTCCGGCAGCTATCGAGGAACGCCTCGGACTGCGCCAGCCTATCTACGAAGAAACGGCCGCCTACGGACACATGGGACGCAAGCCGGAAGTGATCGACAAGCACTTCAAGTCGTTCTACAACGGCGACAAGGTTGTCAGAGTAGAACTTTTCAGCTGGGAAAAGCTCGACTATGTCGACAAAATCCGCAAAGCATTCGGACTGTAATCAACACAACCACCATACGAAAAACTCCCGGACAACCATCGTATTGCCCGGGAGTTTTTGTATACCCCTAACGCCCATGTACGAATAAGCATAAAAATTTAGCTTATTCGTACACTTGATTATAATCTATTGTTTTCCAATTAATTAAACCTGTAAAATAATTTCAAAACACGGTCAAAAGCACTATCTCTCCCGCTTATTTCACACTAAAAACGACCATTTCAGCCCTAAAATGACAAAATAAGCATATTTAAATATGCTTATCTTTACAAATATTGTTATTTTAAATATTATTTCGTATATTTGCAGAACACAGGAGACGCCTCTGCAGAAAACTTAAACAAGTTTGGTTTTCTGCATCCGGCTTTCGCCATATTTGCAACAACAAAATCACATTCACATGAAGCAACCCAACGAACTGATTAAGGAACAGGTAATAAAACGAATGTCGTTCGATAATCCCTGGTGGATTTCCGTCTCCATTTCCAACGACTATAAAGCCATGCAACCACGAGCCTATCTTCCCGATTTCTACGACATGGTTGCCAACATGTCCATCCGTCGTGCAACAATACTGATGGGGCCGCGGCGTGTGGGAAAAACCGTCATGATTTTTCACACTATTGACCGCCTTATCAAAAGCGGAATCAATCCACAGAAAATCATCTATATATCCATCGATACACCCATATACAACAATATCTCGCTGGAAGAACTATTTCATTATGCACGCCAAGCATTGAAACAGGAGGATTGCTTAGAAGGTTTTTACGTGTTTTTTGATGAAATCCAATATTTAAAAGATTGGGAAATTCACTTAAAATCACTGGTTGACAGCTATCGCTCCGTGAAATTTGTGGCTTCAGGTTCAGCGGCTGCTGCGCTGAAAATGAAAAGCAACGAAAGCGGAGCCGGACGTTTTTCCGACTTCACCCTCCCCCCTCTTACTTTTTTCGAATATCTCAAACTCATAGGACAAGGTTCCATCATTGTCAAAAACAACAGTAAAACAATACCGGTTGACACTATCGACATCACGCGCCTCAACCAGCTTTTCATCGATTACATAAACTACGGTGGCTATCCGGAAGTAGTGGTTTCGGACGAAATACGTGCCAACCCCGGACAATACATCCGCCACGACATTATTGACAAAGTGCTGTTGCGCGACCTGCCCAGCCTTTATGGAATCAAGGACATCCAAGAATTGAACAAACTGTTTGTCCACATAGCTTTTCTTTCCGGGAATGAATTTTCGTATGAAAGTTTGTCACAAGAAGCCGGAATCAAGAAGGAGACACTCAAAAAGTATCTCGAATATCTCGAAGCCGCCTTCCTCATCAAAGTTGTCAATCGTATTGACCAAAATGCCAAACGCATGCAACGGGTTACGTCCTTCAAAATATACCTGACCAACCCGTCGCTCCGCTGTGCCTTGTTTACGCCTATTTCCGACAACGACGAATGCATTGGGAACATGGTCGAAACTGCCATCTTTTCGCAATGGGTACAAGGCGGGAAAAGCGATTTCTATTATGCCAATTGGGCCAAAGGAAGAGAAAAAGGTGAAGTTGACCTCGTATGGACCGATCCTGCCACCCAAAAGGCTTTTTCGTTAGCGGAAATCAAATGGACTGACCGATTTGCGGAAACTCCAAGCGAACTGAAATCGCTCTATCATTTTTTAGGAAGCAATCCCGATGTACGAAAAATAATTGTAACATCAAAAACCATCAGCAGAGTGTATAACAGTTCTAAAGGACAAATTCTGTTTGTTCCTGCAGCACTTTACGCTTATTGGATTTCAGCTTATCTATATAACTCACAGAAAAAGATACATGAAAAGGATAATGCAATGTAAAAATAAGCATAAAAATTTCGCTTATTCGTGCATTTGATTATAATATACTATTTTTCAATTAGTTACATATGCAAAATAATTTCAAAACACGGTCAAAAGCACTATCTCTCCCGCTTATTTTACACTAAAAACGACCATTTCAGCACTAAAATGATAGAATAAGCCTATTTAAACATGCTTATTTTTACAAATATTGTTATTTTAAACATATACAAACATACTTAATACAGAAAAGCCAAGATCGGAATCTTGGCTTTTTCTATATTGGCACTCTAACTACTGCATCTACGCCGTCTGCACGATGCGCAGGTGGGCTTTCGGGTAGCGGAGGGTCATGCAGCTGGCTTCGGTCAGCACAATGGCGTCGGTATTACGCACGCCGGCCGACTTCAGGTTGAGCTCCTCGGTCGAGAACGGAATATGGCTGTATTTCTGCAAATATTCCGGGTCGATAATCATACCGTTGTTTTCCATTCCGCATTCGTCGAACACCTCCGACAACAGTACATAGAGCTTGCCGAACTTCGAACGGATTTCCGAGAAGTCGATACCCCATTTCACGATATCCTCACCGGCCATCACCACTTTCGTGGAGTCCAGTTTGTTGAGCTGTTCAATCAGCCCCGAACCGCCGATGAGCACCTTACGCTTGTTGCCGGCATTGCCCGTGAACGCCTGCCGCATCATGGAAATGACGGCATCCTGATTCAATTCACCCGACTTGTAGGTAAATTCGCCGCCGGCCTGTCCCCAGATTCCGCCCGTCAGGAATATTTCCTCATGCTTGGTCTGATCCTCCACACGGCCCTTGACACCGAAAAGGAAGTTTTTCTCCATGCCCAGACGCATGTCGTAGACCGCCGCTTCCTCCTGGTCGCTGAACGTCCACCCCACTTCCTTGTTGGCGATTTTTTGCAGGGTGCTCTGTTCGATCTGCATCTTGAAAATCTGGCAATAGTTCTGGCACTTTACCGGCAACGCTTCGAACTGCGCCGTCTGCACATCCAATTCTCCGGCGGCACGCCCCATTCTCACGAGCATCGTTCCCGTCGGTATGGTCGGAATACAGTTGGTGAATCCGTCGGCAGTCTTGCCGTTGGGAGTGACGGCCTCCAAATAGTTTTCACTGGTGGATTTCGACACGACGTACAGCACCAAATCCTGCGATGACTGCGTCACACCGTCGGGCTCAAAGCCGCGCACGCCACGCACCAACAGCGTTTCCGACTCTTCAAACAAGTCGATATTGTCCACCGTCAGGCGTGCCCGCTGGAAACGCTTGTCGCCCGTCGTGTCGACACCCGTAAATTCGGAAGTGGTGAGTGCCGATGTCGGACGGGTATCCACCGAATAATAGTCGACCACCATGCTTCCGCTGCGTTTCGCACCCGCCCAACGCGACAACTGGTCGATAGGCGTAGCCATCGGACGAATCTTGACGATACGGCGGTCGATTTCGTTCAGCAGCAGTTCGGGCGATTCACGCTGCGCAAGGGCACGCGTCAGGGGTTCATCCGTCACATGCTTTCCTCCGGCCACACCCGGAATGACAGCCATCGCAAGCGACAGGCCCGAAGAATCGTAGAACACAAGCACGCCCACCGCCAACAGCACCAGCAGAAACAATAGTGTTTCGGGGCAGAGCAGACGGTCCATCAGTTGTTGAAATTTTTCTTTCGTTGTGTTTTTCATAGCAATAAATAATTTAAGTTAATCAGACGGTTATTTTTCGTTTCACAAAGCCTAATCCCACACGCTCCGACGAATATGGCGGAGCAACGGCAAGTCGGGGTCCTCTTCTATCCCGCCGTCGTCGCAGGGATTTACGGTGTCGAACGAGCGACGGCGCACTTCAATCTGTTCGTTCCTGCCTTCCACATAGCCCTCCTGACGCGCCTGTGCTACATCGGCTTCATGGCGCAGCCCACGGTAGACCAGTTCGAGCAGACTGTCCGTGACTTCCGGCACACCGCCCACCGCCTCCACCATACTGTCGAGCACATCCTCCGCTTCCGCATGACGCTCGGCAAGAAACTGCAGCACACGGTCGTCGACGGCCGGCTGCGTTTTTTCCATTTTCTGTTCTTCCATACGTTTTCAGTTTTAAGGTTCAACACTGCAAAGCTACAATGCCCTGCCCCACTGATATCGCAAAAAAGAGCAAACCGCCGGACAAAAAAATCGGCAGAGCGTTTCCGCCCTGCCGACTTCCAGCCGCCAAACAGCGACCCTTTATCCTTAGAAATTCACAGCTGCCCCTACAAGGAAATTGAAGCGCTGCGCATACATACCGTAATACAGTTGCTGACGACGGTTCAACAGGTTGTTCAGGCGGCAATAGGCCGAGAACATATCCGTAAACCGGTAAGAAGCACCGAAACCGAGATCGGAGAAGGTACCCAAATCAATTGTCGTTTCCGACATCATGGCTGCCGGCTCTTCCGAACCTATCATCGGATAGTAGTGCGTATTCAAAACGCGGCGTCCGCCCATAAAGCGGTAGTCGACATAAAGGTCAAGCTGACGGATTGGCGTTACCTTCAACTTGGCATCCACCACATGCTCCGGACGGTTATCGGCAAGCTGATAGCCCGACTTCGTGCCTTGAGGAGCAAACGTATAGGCAGCCTTGAATTCCACCTTGTCGGAATAGTTGTAGGCCGTTTTCAATCCCATTTTAGCCCCGCTCATATTAACTGCCTGATAGGTAGTGGCAGCTGTCGGTTCGGGGAAATTCTTATTGTTGTCGACAGATGTAAAGGCAGTCACCAACGCATCTCTGACAACCGCAAAACCGACAAACGGCGTAATGGTAAATCCTTTGAACAGTCCGAAATTCAATCCGGCTTCCGCATCGACCAGCGTGTAGCTTGTCGGAAGCATCAGCGACGGGTTCACATAACGGTTGCGCGCTGCCACGTTGTGGAACGTATGAATCTCGTTACCGCCCACTGCCGAAGCATACAGGCTGAACATGCGGCTCATTTCCCAGTCGAAACGCACGTCGGGAGCGATACGGAAGAAGGTACCGTTGTCAAACGAAAGGTCGACATGCGCGCCGATACGCAGGTTCATGTTGTCGGTACGATGGCTGTAGTACGGAGTGACACTCAGCATGCCGAAGCTCTTGCCGCCGGCATCGTTCAGCACCATTTCGTGGTAGACCGAAGGCTGGTCGTCGCGGAACACCACATCCAGCGCCTCCGTATTGCGATAGCCCAACATCTGGAAACCCAAGTCGACACCCGCGAAATCAGCATCGCCCAACAGGAATTCGGCACCGCCGTCAAGATTCAGCAGGTTCTCCGTAAGTCCGTTGCCCAGCACTCCGTTTTCGTCCGTAGCGTTCCAGAAGCCGTACTTGTTGCCAAAATAGTTGTATTCGGCACCGATATAATAACTTACCTGATTGTCGTTCACGCTTTTTCCACGCCACATGGCGTTTACGTTAAACTCATTGACCACCTGACGGGTATTGCCCGGAGTTCTCAATCCTGCCCCATAGTAGTTGAAACGGTCGAAATGATAGGAAGTTCCTGCCGTCAGCCCCCCCTTGCTGAACATGTTGCTGAAATCCAGTCCCACGCGGTCCTCTATCACATACTGGCGGGAATACTTGTACGCCTCATTGATGTTTTTATAGAGTCCGTCGGTAAGGCCGCTCGTCGAATTGTGCTGCAACCATACGCCCAACTGCGTCTTGTCCGTCTTAACAATACGGTAACCGGCATTGCCGACAATGTTCAGATAGTTGCCCATTCCGAACGTAGCATAGCCGCGCTTGTCAAGGTATCTGAATTTTTCGGCGAAATCGTCCACGGTCTGTGTCACCACAAAAGGATCCACCTTGGCCGGAATCGCCCAGTCGCTGTAGTTCAGCGAAATTTTCGTCTGCTTTTCTTCGAGCGTGGCCGGGTTTGTGCCCAGACGTGTCGACTTCAGCAGTTCGGGCTGATAGTCAGTTTCCACCACGATTGCCTTATGCAATTCCTCGTCGCCCGACTGTGCCATGGCCGGGAAAAGCACTCCCGACAATGCCAATGACATATATACTATTAACGTTTTCTTCATAACTGCTCCAAACGAATTAGTTCTTCAATTTTTTCAACCTTGATTCGACCATCTCAAAAATGTCGGCTTCCTTGCCCGGATAGTTTTCCTGCAAGCTTTCCAGATATTCGCGCGCCTGGAACTTGTCGCCCTGCGCCGCATAAATGTCGGAAAGGAGAATAAAGCCGCGAGCCAGCCAGTACTGGTGAGGCGTACCCGAATCCGACAGCTTGTTCAGCACATCGAGCGCCTTCGAGTTATCGCCCCGCTCATGGTAAAGTTCAGCCAGACGATAGGCGGCAATCGAACCGTAGAGAGTTTCCATGCTCGAAGTGAGGCTCTTGTAGTCGTCGATAGCCTTCGCCTTGTTGCCCAAAGCCTGATAAGCCGTACCGCGGGAGTAAACCACTTCCGCACGCATATCGCTGTCGAGCCCCGTTGCAAGCAACGCATCGGCCGCTTCCACCACCTTGGCATCGTCGCCCTTGTCGCGGGCAATACGGAGCATACCCAGCTGTGCCGCCTTCTTGTTGGCTGCCGTGGTCGCCTTTGTCAAGAGTTTTTCGTAGCTCTGCTGAGCCGCATCAAGATTGCCTTCGGCCAACAGGAGTTCGCCTTCCATAGCCAATGCCGTTTCAGCGAAACCGCCGTCGGGAGCTTCCTTCAGCGCCTTCTGCACATAGCCGAGAGCTTCTTTTTTCTTGCCATTCTTATAGGCATTCTCGGCAAGATAATAGTTGGCCTGTCCGGAATACGGTCCGGAAGGATATTTTTCCAGATAATTTGTCAACTGTTTTGTGCTGCCGTCAGCCACATACGCATTTTCCGCATTTTCAAAAGTCAGACGGTTCACCTCGTTGGCGTCAATCTTATAGTCGATGTTCACCGAAGCGACAAACTGCGTGAATGCCGACAGGTTGTTGTCCTGAATAGCCAGCACCTTCAAGTCCTCCAGTGCCACCTTGGCTTCTTCGCTCGTAGGATAGTTGCGCACGAGAGTCTTGTATTCCTCTATTGCCTGGTTGCGCTGCTTCAAGGTATTCAGCAGAACAGCGTACTGCAACTGGCCCTTTCTTGCTTCGGCAGTCTGCGGATAGTCGTTCAGCAATCGGCGGAATCCCTTCTTGGCGTTGTCGTAATCTTCCAGTGCGATATAGGCCTGCACCTTTTCATACTGCGCCTTCGAAGCATAGGCCGACGACGGATATTTCTCAATCAGTTCGTTCATAGCGGAGATTTTCGCATCGTGACGGCGCTGAAGTCCCAGCATGAAACCTTTCTGATACATCGAATAGTCGCTCTGTGCCGTTCCTGCGGCAAGAGCCTTGTCGTAGTACGAAAGCGCACCGGCATAGTCGCGCCCGTAGTAGCGGCAATCGCCGATACGGTTGTAGGAGTCGGCGAGCAGTTCCTTGTCGAGCGATTTCACGCCCACCACCTTGCGGAACGCATCTTCCGCCTGACTGTAATTCTTTTCGGCCATGCACACATAACCGAGGCTGTAGTTGGCAGTGGCATAATTTTCACCGCTTGTCCCCGTATTGCGCAGGTAGTTCTGGTAATATTTCTTTGCCTTAGCCATATTGCCGGCAGAATAGTTGGCTTCGCCCAGCCACAAGTTCACTTCATTGGCAATTTCACTGTCATAACTGCCCAACTGCTCCGCCTTTTCAAGATAGGTGATTGCATTCTCGGCATTGCCGTTCTTCTGTTCGCGGACACCCAGACGGTAAAGCACATTGAGCTTTGCCTTCAGCATCTTGCCCGACGGCTTCTGAATGGCGTTGATTGTTGCCAGCGCGTTGTCGTAGTCCTTGTTTGAGAGGTAAGAGCTGATGATATAGTCCTCCACATTGGAAGCATATTTCGACTGAGGAAATTTGTTCAGAAAATCGCGGAACACCTTGATGGAATTGGCAAACGGAGCATTTCCGCCACGGCTCTGCGAAATGGCGTAGTTGTAGAATGCCGTTTCCTGCACGTCGCGGTCGTAATCCATTTTGTAGGCCTTTTCAAAAGCCATGGAAGCGGCTGTCATGTTGCCGTTGCGAAGGTAAGCTTGACCGATATAGAGATATGCACTTTGAGCCAATGCATCACTTTCCCCTACTACACCGTCCAAGTGTTCCACAGCCGAAGCATTGTCGCCTTCGCGATATTCGGCCACACCCAAAATATAGAGCGAGGAACGTTGCGGCTCGTCGATGCTGTCTAGATATTTCGTAAGCAGGTCAATGGCCCGTGCATTGTTGCCCAGGTAATATTCGCTCTCACCGACAATGCGCAGCAGTTCCGCCTCCATTTCCGGCGAAAGTTCCGCTTTTTGCAGTTTCTTGCCGATGGCCACTACGTTGGCATAGTCGCTCTCGCTGTAACGGATCTGACAGATATAGTATTGGGCGCTCTCGCCCATCTTGCTGCGGGGAGAAACCTTGCGGAAACCTTCTTCCGCTTTCTTGTAGTCACCTTTGGCATAAAGGATATAGGCCGTGTAGAAATCCACCTCGTTGCTATACTTGGAGTTGCCGCGAAGACGTTCAAACCCCCGTTCCGCCTGGTCGTAGTCACCTTTTTTCAGGCAGCAGAACGAAGTGCGGTAAATCAGGTCGGCGGCTTCCGTCTTGCCGAACACCTTCGCCGACAGCCGATCGTACTCGACATACGCCTTTTCATAGTCGCCCTTGAAGAAATAGTAGTCGCCTATCGTCATCCGAACTTGAAAACGATGGACAGAGGCCGGATGGTTTTCCAAATAGGCCCGCAACGCCTCCACACTGTCCTTGTCGCCACGCTTGTACTTGGCCATGGCGATATAGTAGTCGACATCCTCGACCGTCAGTTCGGGAATGGACTGGCGTTTCGCCTCCTTCAGCTGGTCGATGCAGCCCGTATAATTCTGATTGTTGTACATCTGCACGCCTCGGGCAACATACCCTTCCGCATCAGTATTGTTCAGCTGAGCCTGCCCGGGAACGGCCATCGCCGAAGCCAGACACAATAGCGCATAATGGTATTTCTTCATTTGTCTATCTCGTTATTCTATGCTAATTATAACGTTGGTTTTATGCAATCTGTTCAGAAACGCAAATCCGCCTTATTTGCGCGAACGCAGCGAATAGGTACGCGAGCGCAGCATTTGGGTAAACGATTCCAAATCCGTATATTTTTTCTGTTCTTCCGGAGTTATGATGTCACCCACGGAAATATGGTAAGTCGTGTCGTGATGGCTGAACACCTCACTCGGCAGGCGCACGGTGCGAAGTTGCCAGCAGACAACACCGAGGATATTGAACAGCCAGCTGTTCCGTCCATGAAAGAATACAGGAACCACCGGCACGTTCAGTTGCTGTATCAGCCGCATGACCGACGGCTGCCACGGACGGTCCTCCAATTGCAGTTTCCAGTTCAGTTTCGACATGGCTCCGGCAGGGAAAAAGCCCAGCGGATGGCCACGTTTTACATGAATCATAGCTTCCTTGATACCGTGCATCGTGATGGCACGCTTTTCCGGATCGTTGGAAGCAAGAGGGTCAACGGCAATAAAATTGGGACGCATACCCCGGATATGATTCAGAATCAGATTTACCATCACTTTGTAGTCCTCACGCCGCGATGCGAACAGGTCAATCAGCATAATGCCGTCGACCGCACCGAACGGATGATTGGACACGGTGATGAACGCTCCTTCCGGAAGATTCTCCAGCACCTGTGCATTGTCTACTCTGACTGAAATGCGGAAATCATCAAGTATGCCTCTGACGAAAGGCGCGCCGGGAGTATTCAGATTTCTATGATGAAAATAGTTGACATCGTCCAACTTCAGAACCTTCATCAGCCACCGCACAATTTTCGGATGCTTCCGTGCTACAGGAGCCATTCGGCACAAGTCGTAGTAGTCAAGCACCGTCCGCTTTTTCGTTTCGTCGTCTCCGTCATAATCCGGAGCCTTTCCTGTTATTCGCCCCCTCCGGTCCAACGCCGGCCCTTCGCGATAGGGATTTTCCTGAGTTGCTTTCACAGGCGCCTCTTTCCACGGAATAAACAATTCTGTCTGATTAGCCTTGGACTTTTCTTGCATTGTTTTACGTCTTTATTAGTATGCAAATATAATATCTTTTGCAGGAACGGCAAAAAACAACTGAAAGTTTGGCTTTTCTCCCCTCACCTTTCGCTATATTATGACAGAAGAACAAAAGAACAGATCTTAAAATTGATAGGCGGGAAAAATTTTGTTCTTCTGTTCTTCTGTCTATATTAACCTTTCACTATCTTTACCAAAAAAATCAGAATGAACACACTTAAAACCATTTTTACAGCGGCATTGCTTGCCTTTTGTGCAAGTCCTTCGACTTTTGCAGAACAGTTTGTACCGGCCAACGACAATCATATCACCTACACCGGACGCATAGATTTCAGCAACCCACTCGCCCCACGCTTTACGTATCCGGGAGTCAGTGCTGCCCTCAATTTTGAAGGCACGACATTGAAAATGAAGGCAAAACCGGGCAGCGGTTACTTCATGGTGGAAATCGACGACCGCCATCCGTTTAAAATCAATTTCACGGAAACCGACACGGTAATGACACTGGCAAACTCGCTGGGCAAGGGTAAACACTCGGCACGCATCTCGTACGCCGTGGAGGGCTACAGCTTCAACCCTGAATTCCGCGGATTCTATATTGACGACAACGCACGTCTGCTCGATGCTCCCAAACGCCCGGAACGGCGCATTGAATTCATCGGCAATTCCATCACCTGCGGCTATGGCATCGAAGGAGAAAACGGCAAGGAAGACTTTTCTTTCCGCACTGAAAACCATTTCTATTCCTATGCAACACTGACTGCACGCGCGCTGAATGCGGAACACGTTGTAGTGGCACGCTCGGGCTACGGCATTTATCGCAACTATGGTGGTCCGAAAGAAGGAAATCCCAATTGCATCCCGGCTCTCTACGAACGCACGCTCTTCAACGACTCGACTGTCATGTGGGATTTCAACCGCTTCCGTCCGCAAGTGGTATGTGTGAACCTCGGCACCAACGATGTCAGCCTGCGTGTCATTGACCGCGAACGCCTGACGGTGGCCTATCGCGACTTCATCAAGCGCCTGCGCGGATATTATCCGGAAGCAAAAATCGTGATGCTCACCGGCTGCATGGCTTTCGGCGACGGACTGAAGGCGTTGAAGGAAACGCTTGATGCGGTGGTGAAAGAAGCCAACGATAACGGCGACAAGAATGTCTACCGCTTCGACATGTCGCAACAGGACGGCACACTCGGCTACGGCTCGGACTACCATCCGTCGATGCGACAGGCACAGAAGATGGCCGACGAGCTTATCCCCTACCTGCGAGAACTGATGGACTGGGAATAACGGCTATTCTACGTTTTTCACATATTCGTACAACTGACGATAGAAGGCATGCCGCGACAAGGTGGCGGCATCGCCGAGAATCACGAGCTTCATACGGGCGCGCGTGACGGCTACGTTCATGCGCCGCAAATCGGAAAGGAAGCCGATTTGCCCGTCGTCGTTGCTGCGCACAAGACTGATGAAGACCACATCGCGCTCCTGTCCTTGAAATCCGTCAACGGTATTGGCACTCAACAGGTTGCGTACAGGACGCAACACGCTGCTGGCCTTGATGAGCCGCCGCAGGTACTGCACCTGTGCCTTGTAGGGGGAAATCAGTCCGAAATCTATCCGTTCGTCCAATATGCGTTCTATGCCAATGCGCTGCACATAACGCTCCAATTCGGCAATGAAAAATTCACCTTCGGCTTTATTGATACGGCTGTTGCTTGCCGTGACAAACTCCTCCTTGAAATCCATTTCCGAGGTATCAATCCACTCCATCGGACGGTCATAATCAAGAATGCCGCGGAAGCGCACATCGGGAGCCGCCACAAGTTTGCCGCCATAGAACCAGTCGGACGAAAAGCGCATGATGCTTTCATTCATGCGATACTGCACAGTCAGCAGGGAAACCGTCTGCGGCTTGGTTTCTATGATATGCTCCATCAGCGTACGTCCCAGCCCGCCACGCATGGCCTCGACACACTTCACCGTCGGAGGAAGCTGGCAATGGTCACCGGCAAGCACCACCCGGTCGGCCTTCCGTATAGCAATCCAGGCAGCAGCTTCAAGAGCCTGACCGGCCTCATCGATAAATAGCGTAGAGAAACGGCGTCCGCCCAACAGACGGTGGTTACTGCCCACCAGCGTTGACGCCACGACACGGGCACTTTCGAAAAGTTCGTTGTTGATAGTCAGTTCAAGCTCCACAGCACGGGCACGCAAATGCCGCATACGGTTGCGTACAGCCTCACGCTCGTCACGCCCGTGACGCCGCATCGTGGATGTCAGTTCGCGCATGGCTTTCCGTACACCCCAGAGTTCAGGATAAAGGGCATGACCTTCAAACTGACGTTCGTAAGTGAACGACAGCATCTTGTCGTTGACACGCGTAGGATTACCGATACGCAGGACAGGCACACCACGGTCGACAAGTTTCTCGCTAATCCAGTCGACAGCCGTATTGCTCTGCGCGCAGACAAGCACCTGCGTTTCACGGTGGAGCGTTTCGTAGACGGCCTCGACGAGAGTCGTGGTCTTGCCCGTTCCGGGAGGGCCGTGAACGATGGCCACATCACGGCAGTTCAGCACCTTGTTGACAGCGGAATCCTGGCTGCTGTTCAGCCAGGGGAAACGGACAGGAAACAACTGACGGAAACCGGCAGCCACCGGCCCGCCCAAAATGTCGCGCAACTCGGCCAGACGGGTACCCTTGGCACGAATAACATCTTCCAAGGCTTCGAACATCGCACGATAAGATGTTTCGTCGAAATACAGCTGCACGCCCAACGACCGCTCACCGGAAATTTCCTGCAGGCAATGTGCTCCGGGCAGAGCAACCACCATACGGTTCCCTTCCACATAGCTTACGCCGGCGGTAAAGTTCTTGAAACGCACCCGTCCGTCGAAGCCTTCCGTGAAGAAACACACCTGACGGCCATATTCAAACGCATGCTCCACCTCCGTATCTTCCGGACGGAATATCTCCACGACAAACTGATTGACCGAGTTGTAGTAGTTCCGCCCGACCGTCACCGGATACCAGCACAGTCCGCGCGCCACTTTCCGCTGTATGCCCGCTTCCTCCGTCTGCCGTTTGAATTCTTCCTTCTCGTACTCATACTCCATCCGCAGAAGCAGCTGCTGCCGCTGGAAATGATTGCCCGCTACCGACTGAATTTCACTCATCGCTGTCCGTTTTTCTCGTTAATTTCTGCAAAGGTAAGCATTTCACCCATACCCACGAAAAAAGTCGGGGATGCAATCCCAACGACTGCATCCCCGACTCCATATCGGTAAAAGGTCAATCGACAGCTGCCTAATGCACCATCACCTTCATCACCTTTTCATTCATCCGTACAATGTAGACACCGGCAGGAACTGCGAAAGTCTTCACACCTTCCTGCATTTCCGTTGCCAACAGCGTACGTCCTGCCATATCGACAATCGTAAGTTCTGCCGGAACCGAAGCCGTAACCTGAACAGCGCCCGAAACGCCTACAGCCGTAAATGCATCAGCTTCCACTTCACCGACACCCGACTGGGCATTGAACGTATATTCCGCCATTTCCGAAACGCCCGACTTATAAACGGCCTTAATACCTACCGTATGTTCGCCGGCTGTCAGACCGGTAAAGGCAAACTGTGTTTCTTGCGGTTCACCTTTCAGTTCACCGTCAAGATATACCTCATAATGGAGCACATTGCCCACATCTACCATTGAATCGGAATCATCGCTCGGACCTACATAGAAGTCATCCACCTGAGCCAGGAACGCATCAGTTGAAATATAATTTACAGCCAAATATACTGTCTGACCTGCATAAGCCGACAAATCAAGCGTATAAACCGTCCATTCTTCATAAGGCAATTCAACTTCATCCAGTACTGTAAATGAATCTAAATCCTGTGATGTAGAGATACAGAAACGAACAGTTTCCGGATATTGTGCATAAGCTTTCGCTGTCAATTGCCAAACATAACCGTCTCTTATTGTCTGAGCCGGAGAAATCAACCATTTATCGGCTTGAGCCATTTGCGGAGAGAAGAAAATGACTGTCTTGTCGCCCGTTGGAGCCATAATGGCCGGATCGGTCGGAGCCATTGCCGGAACAGTCTTGTATGGATTGAACACCATCGGCGCGATTGCTGTCGGATTGTATGCGTCGCCCGAACCCGGGAAGGAAACGATATTCGAAGCAGAGCCCAAAGCGATAGGATAAACCGGCAACTTGTCGTTGTCAACAGTCAGCCATTCGCCGAACTCACCGGTCACAAAGTCTCCATAGTCTTCAAAACTGTCAGAGAAGCCCAAATCCTGATTCCATTTCACCAATGCATCATATACAGTTCCTTCTTCGGTCAAATCAACGGTAATATTATACGGCAAGAACAGATGTTCCTTCAATTCAATATTCTTATCCATATCATCTGACACAACAATTTCTTCACGATATGTGTCATAAACAGGATTCTCTATCGACAAGGTGTACTTTCCAGCTGGTAACGATTCAAGCACAATTTTTCCGTCCTGAACCTTGGCTGAAATCAAATCGCCATTGTCCATATTCAAAATATCAACGTCAAATCCATCTGCGCTTACTTCATTATTTGTTGTCACATTCAACGTTACACGATGACAATTCTCATTACTTATTGCCAGTTCCATTGTCGAGATTTCTGTTTCCGTCAGTCTGTAAACAGCCTTCACGCCAAAAGTATGGTTGCCTTCTTCCACATTTTCCAGCGTATAGCTGTAGCTTTCCGTTTCGCCTACTTTCGTACCGTCCTGATAAATCTCAAACTTTTCGTTCGGATTGGCCGGAGATTTCTGCACACGGCGAAGTTTGAATGTCTCATCGTAGTACGACGGCTGACCAACATAGAAATCATCCACCATAAGCATGAACGCACCGTAACGGTTTGCGTTCGCTATATAGTGAATGGCAATTTTCACTGCCTGTCCTGCATAAGCCGACAAGTCATATTCTTTTGCCACCCATTCCTCATATTCGACAGTTTCATAGTTTCCTGCTGATATGATGGTAAAATCGTCGGCAGTCGGGTTTTCAACGGTTGTGATGCCCACCTGGAAACGTTCGGCATAAACGTCAGCAGCCTTAGCCATAAAACGTAGAATATTGTCATTGCCGACGGTGATAGTCGGAGAAATCAACCAGTCGTCATTAGCCTCACCCGAATTGGTGCGGACAAAACCCACATACTGGTTACCGCTGTACGGACGCAGCACCGGGTATTCGTACCACCAAGTAGGAACAACCGTCAACGGATTCACAATTGTAGCATACTGAAGTGCACCGCGGTTGTTATAGCTTCCGGCCAATATGGCAGCCGCCTGCTTGTCATTGTCAATACCTGTCCAGTCGCCAAATGAAATAGACCAGTCGGGATGACCTTCAAAATCATCGAAAAACGCCGGTTTTTCCTTATTCCAGGTCAACGTTACATCGTTTTTGCCGGTAAACACATCATGTTCAATGCTACCTGTCAACGAGAACGGTTGGCGTACAGCCTCCTGCAATTCAATGTCAAGCGTAATGTCGCCGGTTACTTCTACGGTCTCGTCATAAACGGCATAACCCTCTTTTTCAACAACGATTCTATGTGTGGCACTATAGACATTCAGCGTGCACTGTCCGTCAGCCGACAATGTTGTTTCACTTGTACTGTAAGTAAATCCCCAATCAGGAATTTCCAAACCAACCACCAGGCCTTCAACCGACTCGCCTGTGACCGTTTTTACATTAATCGTCATTTTGTTGTCGCGTGTCTGTGCGGACAGCGAGCCGAACAGCCCACACAATGCGAACAAGGTAAAAATAATGGATAAACGTTTCATTTTTATTTATTCTAATATTCTTTTACAAAATATGGGTCAGACAAAAAAATGGCTTGTTTTTGAAAGGAATTGTATTTATACTCCGACAACCAACAAAGATAGTGTTTTTATTGTAGTTCCCCTATACAAATCACAATTATCACAAAAACAAGACAACATCTTTTCTTACAAAAGTTACAGGTGTCGGCAACTTTTTTTCACTGCCGGCACCTGTTCCTGTTTGCTGGCGACAATTTTGTCAGCCATCTATCATTTCACATATACTTTCACGCGGTTTACAAGGTATATGCCTTCCACAAGTCCTTCGATAAGCGTCTTGCCTTCGTTCACTTCCACTGAGCGAATCAGACGGCCGCCCAAATCGTAAACAGAAACAATTGCCTTACCCGGAGCAACCACTTCGATAGCGTTGTTGACTCCCTTCACATACAGACCGTCGACAGTCACCATACCTACTCCTGAAATCTGTTCCAATGCGATGTCCAGTACGACACTGCCTTCATCGAATGTGATGCCTGACTTTTGATAGCTATTGTAGCCTTCCAAAGAAGCTGACAATGCATATTCCATAGAGTCGTCGGCAATCTCAAATGAGTAAGCACCGTTTTCGTCTGTTGTCATTTCCCATTCTGAGAACCAGTCGTCAGACAAAACAACGCGTACACCGGCAAGAGGTTCGTTCGTCTTGGAATCAGTAATGACACCGCTGATTGTAAGTTTCTCCAATGCAATGTCGCGGACAATGTCACCGTCGGCAACCGATACGTTTTCTTCCGTATAAGTCTTGTAACCGGCAACGTAAGCCGTCAGCGTATAAGCCAATCCGGTTTCTGTCACTTCGAATGAATAGTGTCCTTCAGCATCAGTCATACCAAAGAAAATCACTCCACCCGACTGCATCATTACCTGAACGCCTTCAATCGGTTCATTAGTAGCAGCATCTGTTACAACACCACTCACTGTCGGAACGATAGGTTCCAATGCGATATTTTCAACAATGCTGCCTTCAGCGAATGTAATACCGCTCTTTTCATACTTGTTGTAGCCTTCCAAAGAAGCTGTCAATGTATATTCTGCTGTATCGTCACCGATAACAAACGAATATTTACCATTTTCGTCCGTTGTCACTTCTTCTTCCGTCCACCAGCCGTCGGACAACATTACGCGAACACCCGGAAGAGGTTCGTTTGTCTTGGCATCCGTAACGACACCGCCGATAGTAAGTTTGTCCAATGCAATATTGCGGACAATATTGCCTTCAGCTACCGATACGTTTTCTTCCACATAAGTCTGATAACCATAATAGCTTGCGCTCAATGTATAGACAAGATCCGGTTCTGAAACTTCGAATGAATACTTGCCCTGATTGTCGGTCATTCCCATAAACATAGTCCAACCTGACTGCATCATCACCTGAACATAGGCAATCGGAGCGCCGGTCTCAGCATCTGTCACAACACCGCTGACTGTTCTCGCACCATTCGAGAATACAATGTCCTTCACTACACTGCCTTCTGTAAATGTAACGGTTTCGGTCACCGGATCATAACCTTCAGCTGTAACAGTCATCGTGTATTCCTTGTCTGCCTGGAACACTTCCATTGAATAGTTACCTTCGGCATCTGTTTCTGTCTTATACAATACATCGCCGGAAACAAGCTCAATTGTTGCAGCAACGGCTTCGCCTGTTGAACCGTCTGTCACTTTACCGCTGATAGTCGGAACTTCACGGCTTGTACCGAAATTGGCCACCGGCATTCCTGCAGTAGTCCATGTAGCAGGGAGTTCCACGTCATGACGACGGTACATGGAAACATTTGCCACAGCTGATTCATTGGCAAAATTCACAGCTTTGTAATTATCGGATGTTGATTCTACCATCACACACAAGTTCGTTCCATCATAAACGAAAGATTCGTTAAACGGAAGGTCAAGCAAACGAACCAGTTCTGAACTGCTACCCTGCGGTGCGATTTGATGGTCACCCTCATAAACCAGTGTCATTGTTGCCGGGTCAACAGGAGCGTCAGTCGACACCGTTGTAGCTGATGTGTTCATCATCCATACCTTGATATGGAAAGTCACATCTTTGTCCGCAGTGCAATATCCGTCATAACCAAGGCTTACAATTTCACTTCCGGCAGCAATACCGAGTTTGTCTGCAGTATAGATTGTCTGCGACTGGCTCAGTTTCCAGTTCAACGCCAACGGAGTATTGCTGTTTGTTCCGGTAGCTTCGCCCACAGTCACTTCCTGTGAAGCGACTTCCTTGGAAACTTCTACACTAACTTTTCCTGACTGTACGGCATATCCGCCGACAGCAACTTCTACATAGGCTTCCACTGTACCATCAGCATGCGGAGTATAGTTGAAAGCAAATGTCTTTTCTTCACCGGCAGCCCATTCTTCTTCACCGGCTGTTTCAGCTACGGCAGCACCGCCCACATACAACTTGGCAACATAGGTTCCGGCGGCTTCAGCTACTGCATTCATGTTCTTCACCGTTACAGAAGCCGTATACGGATTGTTAACGACAGCTTTCAACGGAAGGCTTTCGGCAGAAACATACAAATCATGTTCTACAGTTGCCAATTTATAGCCCAACAAGTCATCGATAAGGGCATAGCCTGATTCAAATCCAATGTACCATTCTCCGGCCGGAATATTGTCAACCACGAATGTAGAGAACAGATAGCTGTCGCTGCTGTACGACGGCTTGTCAGAAGAGAATTGACTGTTCGGATCTTCACTATTTACAGAAATTTCTCTGACTTTTATCCAGTTTTTACGGTCAGCCGAATAATATACATTCAAAAAACCGTTGTATTGGTTGCGTTTGGCTGTCTTGAAACTCAAAGCTTCACCTTCTGCAACTACAACTTTTGGAGAAACGAGCATCTGCGGCTCAGACGAATTAGAGTTTTCCAACCAATATTTGCTGGTTTCCGTCTGCAAATCGTTCGGATAGTTTGCACGTTTCCAATTTGTCGGACAGATGAACTGTGCCGACAATTCGTCTTCAAAATCTTCATACCATGTGCCTTCTTCCGGAACAGAACCCACGACAGAAATGCGTGGTTCAGTCGTACCGTCGTTTACAAAAACGATTTCACCTGACTTTGAACCTTTTGATTCCGTGCCCAAAGAAACGACAATTTCCTTCACTTCAGAAGCACCCACTTCAAACGGTACGCTTTGAGAGAAAGTAAATCCTTCGGGAGCGTTGATGGCTGTCACTGTCAGCGGCTTGCCACCTACGTTCTTCAAATTAAATTTAATAGAAGCCGGAGTATCCTTTACAATACCGAAGTCAAAGGTTTCTCCCTCTACATTCTGATTCTGCGTATTACGGATTTCAAGAATACCAATATACGGTATCGGTTCTATCCATGCACCATATTGCGATGTTCCTTTCAAGTTTTCACGTACATCGTAACGGCTATATCCGGAATAGACCGACGCATCGACAAGAGCCTCTACATGTACAGGATCTGAGAGTGTCGCACCCACTGGCAACGCCACGTCGATGGTGGTTGTGCCAAACACAACCGTATTATCGTCATCAACAATACTCAAAGAATAGTTTTCGTCACCTGGATTCAAAGCTACCGGACCGTTGTTTTTCACTACAACGTCGAATGCCACAGCAAACTTGTTTTCTTCATTGGCAACAGGTTCTGACTCACCCACAAATTTTACGGAAACGATTTCCATTGAAGGGCTTTTGTCGATTTCTGCGTTTTCGGCAGTGAAACTGTCAATGCAGGCGTCATCCAGACGGATACCGACATAAGTTCCCGTTTCAAACGTCGGAAGCGTAACTTTTGTCCATTCACTGTCCGACAGTTCCGGCATTGTTTCAATCACAATTTCCTCACCGGCTGTAAACTTGCCGCTTTCCAACGTACAAGTGTAAAATTTCACACTGCCACTTGATTTGGACAACTTGATATACATCGAAGCTGTTCCTGTCAGAGCCGGAGTAACCAGCAAATCATTAACGGTTTCCGAATAATAACCACCCAGCTCCTGGCTTCCGGCCTTCAGATAGCCGCCACCATCCTGACCACCGGTTGCAACACTTTCATAAGCAACAAAGTACTCCACATAATCAGTCCAGTCTGCATAAGAGTCTACGATATGTCCCCAACCTGCAGGAGCAAAGTCATGAGCGGACACATCAAGACCGTCAAAGCCTTCTGTGTAATTTGCCACATTCTCGGCTTTCACTGGCAATAGCCCGACAACTAACGCGCAAAATATTGCCAATACTTGAAGTAATGTTTTTTTCATAGCTTTTTTATTTTGGTCTTTTCCTAATACATATTCTTGTATTTAAAAGCAAAAGCAGCCACATTTTTGGCAATGCGGCTGCCTTTACTATTATAACATTCGCATTAGCGCTTGATGATACGGGTGCTGAATGTTCCTTCAGCTGTTTCTGCTGTCAGAATATACATGCCTGCCGGAAGAGCTGACACGTTCACCTGATTAACACCGTTTTCAGTCAATACGACAGCACCGGCTACATTGCGAACAACAACATTTGCAGCTTCAACGCCTTTCAGATATACAACATCTGTTGCCGGATTCGGATATACGCTTACGCCTGCAGCTTCAACCGATTCAACACCTGACATATTTGAGAAGTGTTCGAAATAGAAATCATCGAAGAAGGCAGCCAGACAGTCTGTTCCGTAGTGACGGAGAGCGATGTAGATATCCTGTCCTGCATAAGCCGACAAGTCAACATTGAATTCATTGTAAGCAACAGTGTCATAGTAAGGCAATTCATAAGAATCCATTACCGTTTCAAAGTCTGCTGTATCGGTATTGCCCTTAGTGCTTACAAGCACTTCAAGGAACGGCTTGTTCCAAGGAAGAACAGAGTTGATGCTTTCCCAGTTGCGAGCATAGAAGCGGAAGTTGGATTCTGAAGTAGCTGTCATCTTTTCACTTATAATCCAGTTGTCAACAGCAGTACCTTCTGCATCGGCACCAAGTGCAACCAGCACTTTTTCGCCAGATACCGGTTCGAATACATTGTTCCAGTCCTTGTTTTCCTGTACACAGAATGCAAATGCTTCACCGTAAGCCGGGTAATCCAACATGGCCATATTTACAGTAGCCTTGCGGTCAACGTCAATGGTTGTAAATCCAGACGGATTTTTTGTACCCGGTGTTTCATTTTCGAAATTGTAATATCTTACATCCTGAGCCAAAGCCTCTGCCTTAACCGGGAACTCTACGCTATAGCCGCTTTCAAATGTCACCTTCATGGCATCTTCAACAACGGCAGCAGTTTCCATTGCATTAAATGTCAATGTAAAGCTAATGCCCTTACCAGCGTTAAGTTCGTCACCGGCTTTCAATGTTGTTGAGAAATTCGGAGTTGCAAATTCTACTGATTTCACAACTTGATTGTTCGTTCCATCATTCAGCATTGTCAACACATGAGATGACTTAACCGAGTTCTGATAGTTAACCTTACCGGCATTCCATTCTGCAACATTGAAGGAAACAGCATCGGCAGCAGATGAAGCAATCGTAATGTTATCAAGAGCAACACCTGTCGACTTCATCCAATCCTGCATTTCATAACGCCAGCGGAATGCGATGGTTTTACCCTTATATGCACTCAAATCAACACGTTCGCGATACCAGTAATTGTTATCTTCTTCTTTGTAAGAAATAATTCGAACTTCTTTCCATTCGCCATCGGCATATATGTCCAAATAACCGGCATCAATGCCATCAGCAGCTTTTGTCGGATTTTCCAATGTGCCGCTTTCATCCTTTTTCAAGTTAACCGGCATGCTATTGCCCCAATAGAATCCGAGAACAAGATCTTCATCTGACGGAATTACAAATTCCGGAGTTTCCAATATCACACCATTTTCTGTATTGCTGCTTGCAACAGCTGAGATTTTACCGTCAAACGGATTGACGTTTACTGTTCTCCATGCTGCATAGCCATCTTCTACAGATCTCCAACCAAGAGGAGGAAAAACTTCGCCTTCAAAACCTTCTGCATAAGGGAATTCTGTCACTGTCTGGTCAGCAATTGTAGTAAACGACCATGTCGGAACGTTTGTAGCATCACCCTTACCGTTGTAAGGAACGACTTTCCAATAATATGTTGTCTCATATTCGCAGCGTGAGATCACGTAGCTTGTAGCATTACCCATATCCTGACCGTTTACAAGTTCGTTAGCAGCGGAAGTAGTTCCCACATACAACTTATAACCGTCGGCAAACTGAGTCGGATTCCATTTCAGTTCAATTTCTTTATTGAATACGTTAACAGCAGCATCAGCCGGAGTAACTACTGTAGTAGCAGTCGGCTTGTCTTTGCTACCGTACAACGGAGGAAGAATTACGTTGTCAAGGAAGAAAAGGCTCAATTCCGGAGTTGTTTCCGAATCCATTGTAATGGAACTGTATTCCCACTTCAAATAACAGTTGTCGGAAGCAGGAGCACCAAGGCTGATTTCTTTTGACAAAATTGTATTGTATTCTTCATTCGTGAAAAGAGTCTTCCATGTATTACCACCGTCGGTAGAGAATTGCAATGTAACGGTGTTGCCGGCAACTGTAACTTCTGTTTCAGGGTTGAATTCTTCATAACATTTGAATGAAACAGAGTGTGTGCCTGTCGACAAATCCAAACGCGGTGACATCAATACTGATGCTTCTCCGAGACTTCCGCTTGAATATGCGCTGAAATCGCCTGACAATGCATATCCTGTCTGGCTCCAACCGTTGGCTGTCCATCCTACCGGCGGGAAGATATCGCCTTCAAATCCTTCAAATACAGCACCTTCCGGAAGTGCCTTCTTTGTTCCAGCAAGAGTAAGTTTCACATCACCTCCATTAGTCTTCACAGTTACTGTTGCCTTCGGAGCATTTGTCAGTGTCGGCTGATAGATAGCAAAGAATGAGTAAGAGTCGTTCTTGTCAAGATTTACATCAGCAGGAACAATTGTTGTTGAAAAGTCTGGGTTGTCGGAAACAACTTCTGTAATTTTCAAACCGTTTGTTCCCGTATTCTTCAATACGAATTCCTCTGAATATTCTTTTGCACCGATATACACTTCACCGAAGTTGTAAACCAACGGAGTACACTGTGCCTTCGGAGCTGTAGCCGGAGTGTGTTGAGTAACCTTCACATTGTCGATATAGGCAATATTTGCAGTCGCTTTCAGCATTTTATGCACAAAGGCCACTTTCACAGTTTTGCCTTGCCATTTGCTTAAATCAACTTCCGAATGATAAACCTGCCATCCTGTCCATGGGAAAGTTGCAACACCGCTATCTTTCAGAATTTCAGGATCTTGGAATGACCAAATAGTCTCAGCATTTTCCAAATCTCCGTCTACTACTACACGTACCTGCAAATCATATTCACCGTTGTTCAAAGCGGAAGCAGAAGCTGCTTTCCAGTCAAAAGCCAATTTGTAGGTATTGTCCAATGTCAACTCCGGAGTGATAAGAGTTTCTTCTTTCGGGCCGGCAGCTTCTGCATCTCCTGAGAACATAACAGCATCACACGCAGCCGAGCATGTTCCCGTTATATCTCCACTAGTTGAATAAGAAACGTGCCAGCGATAGGAGTCATCGTTTCCTAAATAAGAATTTACAACTGACCACCCATCTGGAAAATTCGGATCAACTGATGTTGTTGTCCCGGTCTCAAAATCCTCGTCCAATAGAGTTTGAGCCGTGGCTCCCATACTCATACAGAATATGGCCGCCAAAAATGAGTAAATGTGCTTCATAATTTTATTAAACTGATGTTTTATAACAAAAATACACTGATAAGTTACAAATCAACACTTTTGCAAAATTACTCAGAAATCTGACAAAAACAACATATTTCCAATATTTTTTTATTGCTGTCCGATAAAAATTTTGCAAAAGTATAAAAATAGGGCTGACATCATTT
>URMA01000005.1 GCA_900548875.1 uncultured Porphyromonadaceae bacterium
GGCGGTAGGTCTTTATTTGCTTTTTATTGGTTTAACTTTATTTATTTCTGCTACGCCATCACTTACAGGGATAAAAGTCATACAGTCTTATTTTAATCAAGTTCCTTTAAATAGAGGAGGATTATTGGGGGCAGTTTTATATGGCTTTTTAAGTGCATTGTTTGATTATATGGGAGCAATCATTGCGGCGGTTTTTATTGTTGTAACAGGAATTATTTTATTAGGAAGTAAGTTTTATTTTGAACACAAAAAAGAAATTCAAAAAAGAGCAAAAAATAATTTTAATAAAACAAAAGATTCTTTAAAACAGCATTCAAATTATTTTGGAAATTTCTTTAAGAAAAAACAAAATTTCAACGGACAAACTTACAAAAAAATCCGGGAGAATTACGGTTTATATAAAAAAAAGTACTCATCTTCACAAAAAATGTTCTTTTCTTCTCCTCCATTCTCAAAACAAGAAAAGAACGCTTCAACCGCAAGCACCTACACTACACGACAGTCCACACCAACGAATAACCCGATACGAAAATAGCAGGAAAGAAGAACAGTATCAGCACTCCTCTTTCCTGCTATTCCAATTCACTATTACCCTTGTAACAACAACTAAGATTTTTATTTTATAGCTCATTATCATCGGCTAAGGAATCCGACAATAATGGTATAACACTACTTTTTAAATTCTTTTTTCTTGTCACAAAAGTAACATATATTATTTTCTTTCGATAATTATTTTTTATGTTTTGCAACACAAATAGGTATATACACAAAAAAAGTTACTAATCTCACGACTAATAACCTTCTCACCTTAAAATTTAATACCATGAAAAACTGGTACAAAGATACTGCTTTATGTTATACAGCATACTTTTTATGCCCACTTTTTTCACAGCATAAACAAAGTTTAAACGCGGTTTACAAATTTTTACTGTATTTACCGCCAAAATAACAAAAACATAACAAACAAACATCTTTTGTTGCATTTTGCCAGAGGACTCTCAAAATTTCAAACTACAAAAAAACAGAGCGATTTATCCCAAACCGCTCTGACTATGTTGGTATGCAATCGGACTCCTTTATAAATATGTCTAACCCACTATATTCATAAAGACACATACCAGTTGTTGTCTAAACTTCCCTAAAGAATTTGACAATTCTGCAAATTAAATTTACTCAGTGTTGATCAGTATCAATTATACAAATACAAACCCTATTCTCTTGTGGAGTAGAAAAAGGTTGTTCAGTATCACCCTTTGATGCAACGATAATCCGGCTTGAAGAAACGCCTTTGTCAACCAAGGCCTTTCTCACAGCATCGGCACGTTTTCTTGAAATCTTCATGTTATAGTCAGCCGTACCGGTCTGTTTGTCAGCGTATCCTGTAATCAGGACCTTCAGACTACCGTCCTTTTCCAACATTTCTGCAATTTCATCGACTACCTGCATCTGTGAACTGCTGACTTTGGCCGAATTAATCGTGAAAAGAACATTTCGGGTTATTTCCTCTTTAGCCGCCTTTTCAACAGGCTTTTCCGACTCTTTTGGAGCCACAACCGCAGGCTTCACTTCTTCTTGAGGAGCAGCCTGTTCGGCAGCGGGCAACGGAATTTCTTCCTCAACAACAGGTTGAGACTGTGATTTCTTGTCTTTACCTAATCGTATAGAGACACCACACAACAAATTAAACTGCCAATCGGGATTATCAGCTTTCTTTGAATTGAACTTGTCGGACAAAATATTTGCATTCGCCTCCAAATTCAAATCCACCCGACTGGATACACGGAAAGCAACACCTAAACCGCCTCTTCCGGCAAACGAGAACTGGCTGTCACGCCAAAGATATTGCAACATACTGTTGTCGGAACCGGCAATTCCAACCGCTTCATCATTATTAAACGCACCATTCGCACCTACACCCAAAAACAGGTAAGGGTTGACTACTCTTTTCGGATTATAAGTTCCGAACAGATTGGCCAAATCGAACACAGCATCCACATTTCCCTGCAAATAATTATATTTATAAGCCTGGAACGGAGATACAATGGCCCCTTTAGCCTGCCATCCGGAAATTCCGACACGCACCCCCAACCAATCCAATGCCTGGTAAGTGGCTGAGACAGCAGCAGAAGGCGACAACAGCTCGTCGAAAGAGCTTTCACCTAATGTGTAGGCGGCACCTGCCTGCAAATTCAAGGTCCAATAAGGGTGAAACTCGCTGTCGAGTTGAACCTCGGACACACTTTCAGCATTCTGTGCGCTGGCCATACCTGAACCAACCAACAATGCTGCTCCGAAAATTGATAAAAAATTAAATCGTTTCATAAGCGGTTATTTTTTTAGAAAAAGAGCGCGCTCTTTAGACAAGCGCGCTCTACTTGAACAAGAAACTATTTATCAGTAATTATTCTGCCGGATTCAAACGAATCTGTACATATTCAGTCTGTTCGCCCCAACCATAAGTTACAGTTACCGGAACAAATATGTTACAAGCTTTTTCTACTACCGAACCAGAATTATTATAGAATACCAATTCTTTACCTTCAAGTTTCACTGAAGCACCAGCATATGCGTCAGAAAGCTTCATAGAATTTGCATAAGTCAATGCATCGTCAACTACAATGCTGCCACCAGAGTTCTTCATACCAATTCTTGCTTCCGATACGTTCCATACTGGTTCCTGAACTTCATAATATTTATAAAGTTTTGCAGCATACTTGGTCTTTTCATTAGAAGTGTTAGTTGTAACAGCTGCTACAATGTAGTTATTGAAGTCAGTCATTGTAAATGCCTTATCGTATGAAATTCTTGAACCACTTACGACACGGTCAGTAAATGAGCCTTCGATCTTAGCATTGATGGTCAATGGAGGAATGATACGGATAATATAAGAATGAACATTCATGAAATTGTAGTCATTCAATTTTGCCCAGATATTCACTTTGACATCCTTACCAACCAGACCTTTACCATATTGCTTATTAATACTGAAGATAACCTGGTCTTCTTTTTGGTCAGCAAATACAACATGTTCCGGAGAATAAGTCAATGTTGCAGCAGTATTCCATACATTCAGCAACTGATAACCTCCCTTACCCTGGGTTTCATACTCAGCACCACCGGTAATACCAGTACGGAAGCCTGAAGGTTGACCGGATTTTGCAAATTGAAGTTCCCAAGCACGGCAGTCATGACCTTCAATATTTGTCAACAGATAACCATTCTTCAAGTTGAAACCGTTCAACAGATTGTTTTCATATTTACAAAGCTGACCATCGCCACCATTCGGATTATAGTGAACCGGAGTCAAACGATAGATATTACCGACGTTGAACCAGTACTGTTCATAATAACCATAAACCGCAGGCATATCCTTGATTGAAACAGTAGCCTTAGCAGAGAAGATCACATCACCACGGACACCGGAAGGATCTGAATAATAGATGTCAACCTTATATTCTTTCGAAGTCTCCGGAACAATCTTACCAAGATCTTCAGCTGTCAACGTCCAAGTCAATGCGTATGTACCGGCATTTGGATCATCAGCCATATCTACTACAGCGCCATCACCTCTATAACCGAAATTAGTGTATAATCTATGGAAGTCTTCTTTTGACATACCCTTTTCACCAATCTTACTGTAAACAAGGTTAGTCATCTGATCCCATGTAAACTTAAACACGATATCATCGCAACCAAGACTTGCAGTCGTTACCCAGATTTCACCCAAATTGATATCCTCAGCAACGATTTCTTCTTCTGTGAATTGAACCTTGAAATATTTCTGATCAATCAAATTGTTGTGAACTGTATCCACCAACATGGCACGAACGATTGGCTCTTTACCAATTGCTGCACGGTTGTCAGTTTCATTGTTAGGCAACTTAGAAGACAAATAATGACCGTCAATCTTAGCGAAAGCCTGCTGGTTAGTATTATTTGTGCCCAAGATATAATTACCCTTTGCAACGGCAAAGCGATAAGCGATACCATAAGTTTTCAACTCATCCTTTGAAATTTCATGGTGACCGTCCTGGTTTTCATAGCAGCCTGTTACCAATGTCGTCAAATCCAACTTACCGTCATAGTAAACAGAACGTGTGACGTTTTGGTTTGCAGCAAAGCCATAAACAGTAGTAGAGTCTGCATAATGATTATTGGAATCGTAAATAACATTGTTATCCAATGCTGCAATATGAGGAGTAACCGTTGTTTCTGCCAAACGAGTATATTCGGAGAAAATAGCCACTTCCTGACCCTCTTCAGATTCAGTCAAGCTCTTTGCAGCCAAAGTTGCCTTCAATGCAACGGTATTGATTCGGTTATTGCCAAGATTCAATGAAGAAGTAGTTTCCTTCTTGGCTGTCACTGTCATAATACCATCTTCAATATAGAAGTCTGAAACTGAAATCAGATTATTTACAGGTTCGCCGGCGCGTGTTTCTGCAACAAGAGAAACGAAATCAGCTTTACCAATATAGTCTTTCGTAATCTTGCTCGGACTAACATGGTATTTCAAAACTGTTGACAAATTTGACACATTTACTTCAGAAGCACCAGTCTTGTTAACAAGCTTACCATTTGAAAATACCTGCGGAGTATAATTCAAAGACTTGAATTCAATTGTCGGAATACCGTCGATATATAATGTCGGCATCAAAGACAAGCTTGTCAAACGGAATGTAAGCACATCCTTAACTGTATTGAGGTTTGACTGGAAAGCATCCAACTGATCCTGCAACGAATCCAAAGTAACATTGATAGCATCAAACTTACCATCAACGTATTCTCTGATTTCCGTATCCAAATCATTGATAGCAGCATCAATATCGGCCGGAGTAGCTTTGCTGTCGATAAGTTCCTTCAAGCCGTCGATAGTTTCATTCATACCGTCGACAGTAGACTTCAAGGCGTTCAAATTTTCAGATAAACCGCTTACAGTGCCCGTCAAAGATTCGAGGTCTGAGGCTACATCACTAATTTCGCCCTTCAAATTTTCAACTTCACTCTGCAAGTTCTCCAAAGCCTTCAACTGGGTATCAACAGTTGAGCGCCATTTAGCCAAGTCACTAACTTGCTCGTCAATGTCGGCAACAGTTCCTTCAAGCGTGCTCAAACCTGTCTGAATACCTTCAATTTTACCATTCAGTTCAGACACTTTTTGATTGAACTCATCCTGAGAAACAGTAGACGCCATCAACTCCTTACATTGAGCAATAGCTTCCGCAATTGCTTCTTCCTTTGCCTTTGCAGCAGCAGCTTTTGCTTCTTCGGCCAAAGCCTTGGCAGCCAACGCTTCAGCATTTGCAGCCTCGGCAGCAGCCTTTGCAGCATCGCCTGTTGCCTGAGCAGCTTGAGCAGCCTCAGCAGCAGCCTTAGCCTGAGCCATAGCGTCATCAGCTGACTTCTGCGCATTTTGGACATCAGTCTTGGTCGAATTCAGTGCTTCTTCCAATGCACTAAGCTGACCACTTAATCCTGAGGTTTCTTGGCGTAAGCTGTTAATATCCTCATCATAGTCTTTACAGCTCGTAAATGATGCAGATACTGAACAAGCCACTAAACAAAGAAACGCTACTTTCAAAAAACGTTTGTTCATACTTAGTAATTATTAAAAAATAAAACAATAGTTTCTAATTCATTTTAACTATTAGCTACATTCAAACATATACAGTTTTTTTGTTGTATCTTTACATATACAATAACTAAAACCTCTGCAAATATCAAACAAATTTTTGATATAACAAAATATTTCTTTGATTATTTTATATAAAATATGAATATCATTGACAGGCTACAACAAGTGATTGAACATGAAGGGCTAAATGTCGCTTCATTCGCCAAAAAAATCGGAGTTGGCGACCAGACAATCCGGGGAATAGTCATTCAAAAAAGAAACAATCCCGGCTATGAGCTTATCTACAAGATTTCTCAAGCATTTGATTGGCTGAACATTGAATGGCTTATTACCGGAGAAGGTGAAATGATCAAAAGCCCAAAAGAAGGAAGCATATCAGATGAAAACCCGACAAAGGAAATTATCAACTATCTAAGAGAAAAAGATCAAAAAATCGAGCAATTGATTGAAGAAAAGGCGGTATTAAAATTCAAATACGAACAGATGAAAAATAATCAGCAACAATAACTCAGCAGTCAACACCGGGATACGTACAAACGAACCCTTTCTTTAACGCCGATTAGAGAAAGGTAGGTTGTTATTGCCCTGCCCGACCAGGTTCAAAGCAATCTCGCAACCGCTATTACCGGCTATATCTCTGTAAATAAAAGCATTACGCAACACTGCCGAACCAGCAGAGAAATATCCTCCACAAAGTTTCACATGCATTTAACGACCATAAAAACAAAGAGAATCGGGAAAAGAAACAGAACAAAAGGAAGCAATCAAACAAATGTTTGAACGCATATCATTAAGTACAATGCCAACAAAGAGCTATCAGCACATGAAAAATGAGCAGGAAAAGGGAGAAAAAGGCCTCTCCAAAAGTTTAAATAGTCTTAATTTATTTCACAAATACATAAAAAAAGAAAAAGTTACTAATCTCACGACTAATAACCTTCCTACCTTAAAATCTAATACCATGAAAAACTGGTACAAAGTTATATAATTATGTTTTACAACATATAGTTTACCCAAGAAAAATGCTTGCGTATAACATAGTTTAACATTACAGCAGTAAAATAGGAACTTTCAGAACATATACTGCTCTAAAAGTCCTCACAAAACAGTCAAATCAATTCATAATCTCAATAGAGGGGAAGCAGCTCCAGAAAACGGCTGCGCAATTTGCTCCACTCCACATAGTCGGAAGTCTGTCCCGGCAAAAGACGAATGGGCTTTTCATTGTAGTCGGCACGGACATAGACTTTACCCGATGGTCCACGGAAATAAATCAGCTGCAGGTTGGCAGCCATCGGAAACTGCTCATAGTCTTTCCAATTGTCGGCTACGGAATCGAAGTAATTGGACAGGTAATAGCATCCCGGTGCCTGAATCAACGCCATCAGCGGCATCAAAGTCTCTGCATGACCGAAACGCAACTTGGCCCGAATATTCAACTTGCCATTAATCACACTGTCGGCCGTCATGACAATGTCCTGCAGCAACGGTCCGGCAATCTCCGCAGGACGCGTGGAAACGACCGAAGCCGAATAAAGCAGATACTGACGGAAATTGAATATGCTCCACAAACGCTTGTATTCATCGACCGTAAAATATTTGGAGGCATCGAAATCCAATCCCATGGCATTCATTCCGGCAGCGACATAGTATTCTGCCAAAGCCAGGTCGGAAATCGTTTCATAATCGAGATCATAATTTTCACCCACCAGACGGAGAAGCGGGTCCACCGTAAGGTTTTGTGCCAGGAAACGGCTGTAAGCGCCTGCATAGGCGGTATCGTTCCGGTAGTTCTTGTAGTCCTCATCCATATCAAAATTCCGGACAAGTGTATTAAACTGGCGCCCGGAGGCAGTTTCCACCGAAATGCCGGAAGACAGTTCAGTCAACTCATGCGTAAACGAATACATGCTCATGATGCTCCGCGGCGAATAGGACGAAATAGCACGAACCGTCCCTTCCGCGAACAAATCGGGATAGGCTTTGTACATGCGGGATGCAATTCCCCGATGTTCCTGTTCGCCGATGGTATCCAGCTGCCCCCAACGGTTGCCTGTGGCCAGAAGCACACGGTCGACCTCGGCCAAAAAGTCACGTCCCAACGCAGTGATGGTCTGCTTGGCAGCAGCATCCTCCAGTGTCATTTTCATCAGTTTCGTATGTGCCGAACCGGCAGGATAGCGCGACCCGTGCCGACCGACATGGTTGATGAAAAACGGCTTTAGAGAATCAGGATGGGCAGCGACCGACTCTACCGCAGGATATGGCGACAAGCTGGCCCTTCCCGCATTATAATCAAAGGAGAAAGCGGAAAAAACAACCGCGAGCAAACTAACTAATAGGAAAATTCGTTTCATAGCAAGAACAGATAGAAAGTTGGTTATTTTCCGTAAAGTTATAAAATAAACACGGGAAACAAGCAAGTCTGCCCTATTTAAACTAACTTTGCAACACGAAACACTACAAAATGACAATGCAAACCCATCCTTCAACAGAAGAAATCAAGGCCCTGCTGGATGCCAACCGCACGCAGGAAGCCATCGAAATACTCGACCGTCTGATTGCCGGAGAACCCGACAACGACACCTATTATTATTTACGCGGGAACGCCTATCGCAAACACAACAACTGGAAGAACGCCATGAGCGACTACTGCAAAGCCAAGGAGCTGAACCCGGAAAGCCCGGCAGCAAAAGCTCTCGAAGCGGCTGTCGACATCATGAACTTCTATCACCGCGACCTTTACAATCCTTAGACCTACGCAAACGGAATGACATATTGCCCGGTGGCGTCACAAACGCCTTCGGCCACCAACTGTGAACGCGTGCGAAGCGACCGCACCGACTTGCACATCAGCATCGACAGCTGCATGGCCCACCCCTTGGAACGGTTGCGGATATACACACGTGCCATTCCTGTATACAATCCTGCCAGCAAACGCAATTTCCGCATTACATCGTCAACGCCCGTCACATCATCCACCTGCTTCAATTCGACGATTGTCTTTCCTGCCAACGACAAGGTTGCATAGACCTCGTCGCCTCTTTCGATTTTTCCTTTTTCAATATTCATATCCTCTTTCTCCTTTCCAATACAAAAGTAGAAAGTATGTGGGCGCATAATACGCCCAGCATACATAACAAATATCAAAAGCATTTTTTTTGACGTTCTCACGAACAAACCTACCAGCATAAGTGTTCTATCGGTACTAAACGAGAGAATATACTACTACTCATAACACATTATAGACACAAAAAACAGCAGTCAATCCGTGAGGACTAACTGCTGTCACTTTTTTATATTCAGGCCTTCGCCTCTCTTGTTTTATCTTACGCAAGTAATTTATTAAAAATCGATATATTATCCACGCTTCAGAACGCAAACTTCGCGCCTAATGAATTTTAGGCATCCATAAAAAAGGCGGCTGCCGGAAATTCCGACAGCCACCTGCTGTATTTCTATTAGCTGAATTAATTCTTGTTGGCACGCTTGCGTTCCGTTTCGTCAAGAATAATCTTACGCAGACGCAAGTGGTTCGGAGTAACTTCCACATACTCGTCCTCTTTGATGTATTCCAAAGCCTCTTCCAAGCTAAACACAACGGGAGGAATGATGCGGGCCTTGTCGTCGGCACCCGAAGCACGCATGTTGGTAAGCTTCTTCGATTTTGTGACGTTGACCACGATATCGTTTTCCTTAGCGTTTTCACCCACTACCTGTCCGGCATACACTTCTTCTTGCGGGAAGATGAAGAAACGTCCGCGATCCTGAAGCTTGTCGATGGCATAAGCATAGGCTGTTCCCGACTCCATGGCAATCAGCGAACCGTTTGTACGGCGTTCGATATCGCCTTTCCACGGCTCATATTCCAGGAACTGGTGAGCCATGATAGCCTCACCGGCAGATGCTGTCAGCACGTTGTTGCGCAAACCGATGATACCGCGCGACGGAATATGAAATTCCATCTGAATACGGTCGTTCTGAGTGACCATGGAAACCAGTTCACCACGACGACGTGTCACCATATCGATAATCTTGCTGGAATATTCTTCCGGAACATTGATTGTCATCAATTCAATCGGCTCACATTTCTTGCCGTCGATTTCCTTGATAATAACCTGCGGCTGTCCAACCTGAAGTTCATAGCCCTCGCGGCGCATGGTTTCAATCAGCACCGACAAGTGGAGCACGCCACGACCGTATACGGTCCAGACATCCTCATGCGGCTCTTTCTTCACACGCAAAGCCAGGTTTTTATCCAATTCGCGTTCCAGACGTTCAGCAATGTGGCGAGAAGTGACAAACTTACCGTCACGCCCAAAGAACGGGGAATCGTTGATTGTGAAAGTCATTGACATCGTCGGTTCGTCGATAGCTATACGTTCCAGCGGTTCCGGATTGACAGCATCGGCCACTGTGTCGCCGATTTCAAATCCTTCGATACCGACCAGTGCACAGATATCGCCCGATTTCACGCTTTCCACACGCTTGCGGCCCATGCCTTCAAACACATGAAGTTCCTTGATTCGCTGTTTCACTACCGAACCGTCCTTTTTGCAAAGGCCGATTTCCATACCTTCACGCAATTCACCACGGTGAACACGGCCGATGGCAATACGTCCGACATACGAAGAATAGTCGAGCGACGTAATCAGCATTTGCGGCGTACCTTCCAACATTTGCGGTTCCGGTATATATTTAATGATAGCGTCAAGCAACGGTATAATATTGTCGGTCGGTTTTCGCCAGTCCTCGCTCATCCAACCTTGTTTTGCAGAGCCATAAATCGTAGGGAAATCCAACTGGTCCTCCGTAGCGTTCAAGTTGAACATCAGGTCGAACACCATTTCGTTCACCTCGTCCGGACGACAGTTCGGCTTATCCACTTTATTAATCACCACCACCGGTTTCAATCCCATTTGTATAGCCTTCTGGAGCACGAAGCGCGTTTGCGGCATCGGACCTTCGAAAGCATCGACCAGCAGCAGACAGCCGTCGGCCATGTTCAACACACGTTCCACTTCACCGCCGAAATCCGAGTGCCCCGGAGTATCGATGATGTTTATCTTGTAACCGTTGTAGTTGATAGATACGTTTTTAGATAGGATTGTTATACCTCGTTCACGTTCAAGGTCATTGTTGTCCAAAATCAACTCACCTTTTGTCTGGTTGTCGCGGAAGAGATGTCCCGCAAGCAGCATCTTGTCCACCAAAGTGGTTTTTCCGTGGTCCACGTGGGCAATGATGGCGATATTTCTAATTTTCTGCATATTAAAACTATACCTATAATTCGTTGCAAAATTACTATTTTTCTCCAATATACGACAACACTAACCGTATGTTTTTGCATTCTACCTGCCTATCACCCATAATTTTTCATTAATTTTGCACCGTAACTACAAGCTGCCAATCATGGTTTCTACCCGAAAAGAACAATCTGAACTTAAAATATTTCCGTTTATATTCGTTTTTGTCTGCTTTATTCTTTTTTGGACATCACGC
This sequence comes from uncultured Porphyromonadaceae bacterium, assembly GCA_900548875.1. Lineage (GTDB taxonomy): Bacteria > Bacteroidota > Bacteroidia > Bacteroidales > Muribaculaceae > Limisoma. The sequence goes on from URMA01000005.1 coordinate 11,138, forward strand.
AATTCCTACACCCACGACATTTTCACGAATATCGACAATGCGTGGTACTTTACCTGCGGAAAATCATGGATGCTCGGACTGCGCCCCTATCTTGACTTTGCCGATTCCAAAGGCCCTTTGCTTTGGCTCATATATGGCATCGGCTACCTCATCAGTCCGCAAAGCTACATCGGCGTTTTCTGGCTGGAATGTCTTTTTTCGACCACAACGCTCTTCTTCATGTTCAAGACGGCAAAGTGTCTGAGCGGAAAAACCGAACTGTCGCTGGCCGCTACACTTGCATCTTCACTGTTTCTCTATAATGCCCTGCATTTTGAGACAAAAGCCGAGGACTTTTCCCTGCCTTTTATCGCCGCTTCGTTGTTTGTCACGGTCCGGGAATTTTACGGAAACCGCCAACGACCGGCGACAGCCGCATTCACCGTCGGACTTTCGATTGCAGCCTGCCTGCTGATAAAATACTCTCATGCCGTCATGTGCGCCGGATTTATCGTCGCCCTAATCGTCCGCAGCGCAAAACTGCACACCAAGGACTTATGGAAAACACTGACCGCTCTCATCTGCGGATTTCTGCTCATGGCTGTTCCTTTTGCCATTTACTTTAAAATGACGGGATTATGGGACAATTTCCTGCAGGAATATTTCGTCAACACGATGCGGACCGTAAGTCTTCCACCGACAGAAACCCTCAGCACCTATCTTTTGCAGGAACTTCCAATGGCATTTGCATTTAGGAAACTGACATACACGCTTGTGGTGCTCGGCCTGCTGACCGGTTCGCTCCTTATGTCAATCCACGTGTCTCATCACCGTTGGATGCTGCCTTCACTCGTCATATGGTTTGTTCTGCTCTCACTCCGCCACAACATCACCGGACACTATATCCTCATTGCCGCCCCCTTTGGCATTTTTCTGTTCTTGTGCATATTGCAATGGATTCGTCTGCCACAATTCCGGGCATGGCATATTGCACTGACCGCAGTGATTGCCGCCGGCATCATCATCGGACTCGGACAGAAGCCATGGAAACATCCCAATTTCTTCACGAAAAACGACAGTGACCGCGCAGCCTATTATACGGTCGAAGCATATATGTCGCAAGTGGAACATCCCCGTCTGATGACAACCGTCAATCTGCCCATGTTCGACGTCATTTCAGAAGCGGTGCCCGCAAGCCGCTACTGGATATTGCAAACCGGCGCCACCGACGACATGAAGCAACTGAGAAACGAAGATATTCGCCACCGAAAAGCCGATTTCATCATCTGCGCCGACCTGCCGGAAACGTGCCGCCCCACCGCGTTGATGGAAAACAGCGGCTACCGACTGGTGCATAAAGACACCATCCGCGAAGTGTTCCGCATACCGATTCCGTTCTACCTGTACGCCCGCAACGACCTGCGGCTTAGCCAACCGCAATTGCCGGAGATAAGCGACAGCGACATATTTTTCAAACGCATCACGCGAGACAAGCTGCTGGAAACGAAAAAGGAAAAATAAAAATATTTCAAAAAAAATTTCGTCAGTATTAAAAAGATATGTATCTTTGCAACCGCTAATTAAGTATTAACTATTTAAAAATCATTTAGAATGCATTTAGATTCTGAAGCAAAGAAAGCGATCTTCGAGAAGTACGGTAAGTCGAATACTGATACTGGGTCTCCAGAGGCACAGATTGCATTATTTTCTGTCCGTATTGCTCATTTGACTGAACACTTGAAGTCAAATCACAAGGATCATAGCACAACTCGCGCTCTTAAGATGCTCGTAGGTAAGCGTCGTCGTCTTCTTGACTACTTGATCAGAACAGACATCAACCGCTACCGTGCCATCATTGCAAAAGAAGAGCTCGGAATCAGAAAGTAATCCTTACGATTACTCAACGATTACTGAAGGCTGTCCCCAACGGACGGCCTTTATTCATTTTATATTATGCTAAATTAATAAAAAAGATTACCCGAATTGACGGGATTTCACTATTTTCGCAGTTGATTCTCACATTAATAACGCAAATTATGGACAAAGTAACCGTCAAGATTATAAATAAGTCAAACAATCCGCTCCCACAATACAGCACTCCCTATTCCGCAGGAATGGACCTCCGAGCCTATCTGGAGGAAGCAGTTACGCTCCAGCCGCTGGAACGCAAGCTGATTCCGACCGGACTGTTCATCGAACTGCCGGAAGGCTATGAGTGCCAAATCCGCCCAAGAAGCGGGCTGGCATTGAAACACGGAATCACCGTGCTCAATTCGCCGGGAACGGTCGATGCCGACTATCGCGGAGAGATTGGTGTTATCCTTGTGAACCTGTCCAATGAACCGTTTACCGTCAATCCCGGCGAACGCATCTGCCAGATGGTAGTGGCACGCCATTCCACCGTTGAATGGGTATGCGTCGAGCAGCTCGCCGAAAGCGAACGCAGCAGTGGCGGATTCGGACATACCGGAGTAAAATAATCCTAAACTAAAAAACGTATTCACAGTGAAAAATCTACTGATCAAAATAGCTGCAGTCATCTGCGCCTGCCTGCTCTACCAGCCGGGCAATGCAAAAGAACAGCCGCAAACCAGCACTGCCGACCGCAACAAGGCCGAGTACTACTATCTCAAAGCGCTGATACGCCAGAACATGGACGACATGTCGTCGTACTACTCCCTCGTGAAGCGGGCCTACGAACTCGACCCGACCAACAAACGGTACGGCTACGACCTCGGTTACTGCATCACGGTAACAGGCAAATCGAATTCCGTCATCAACTACGGACTGAATCTGATGAAGACCTACACCGACGCTCACCCCGAAGAATACTACGAAAACTATATTTTCGCTGCCATTTGTCTGCATCTCGGAAAAGTGGATATGGCAACGGAAGTATGGGAGACGCTCGTGAAGAAGTTCCCGGAAAAGGTACAATGCTACCCCATGCTTGCCAACTGCTATGTACAGAAAAAGGATCTGCGCAAAGCCATTGCCGTCTACGACGAACTGGAAAAGGCGGAAGGCATGTCGGAAGCCATTTCTGTAAAGAAAATCAGCTATTATCTTGCGCTGAACGATACAACGGCAGCCATCGGTGAAGGAAAGAAACTCTACGACGCAGCCCCGCTCAACGTGTCGAACAACATGCTGATGGGCAATATCTACATGCAGTTGCAAAACACCGACAGCGCCATGGTATTCTTCAACAAAGCCCAGGAAATTGACCCCGACAACGGTTATGTCAACCTTTCGAAAGCCTCGGTTTACACGGCGTTGGGCGACTCCCTCAACTATGAAAAGGAAATTACCGCCGCCATTGTCAACAAGAACATCGACGTTCCGACGAAAATCGACGTGCTGACCAGCTACATCCGCCAGAGCATCGAAGACAACGACTCTTCGGCACGCGTCGACAATATGTTCAAAATCATCATCGAACAGCACCCGCACGAAACCGAATTCCGGAAACTTTACTACAATTATCTGGCATTCAAAAAGAAATACAGTGAAGCTGCCGAACAGCTGAACTTTGCGCTTGACATCGATCCTACCGACATCGAAAACTGGAAACGGCTCATGTGGCTGTATATCTATCTCGAAAAACCGGAAAAGACAATAGAAACCGGAGAAAAGGCGCTGTCCTACAATCCGGACGAGTACAGCATCCTGCAAATTTCAGCCGTGGCCTACAGCCGTATGAAAGAATACGACAAAGCTTTGGAACTGTATCAAGAGATACTTGACAAGGACGAGGACAAGAATCTGGTGAACAAGGCCGAAATATACTCCGGAATGGCTGAAATCTTCTACAACCAGAAACAAGAAGACAAAGCCTTTGAATACTACGACATGGCACTGGAACTGTCGCCTAACGACTATCTGACAATGAACAATTACGCCTACTTCCTTTGTCTGAGCGGGAAAGAGCTGGAAAAAGCGAAGGAATTGTCGCAGATTGCAGTGGAGGCCGACCCTGAAAATGTTTCCAGCCTCGACACCTACGCCTGGATTTGCTTTGCGATGCAGGACTATAAGACCGCCCTCGAATACATGAACAAGGTATTCGAAGTCGGCGAAGAATCCGATTTTTCCTCCGAAGTATACGAGCATTACGGCGATATTCTTTTCATGAACGGCAAGCCGGACGAGGCGCTGGAAGCATGGAAAAAGGCACTGGAAAAAAATCCTGAATCCGAAATGCTGAAAAAGAAAGTCAAAAACAAAACATATTTCTATGAATAGAATTTTCCCGGTAGTCCGCTATGCGGCAATTATGGCAGTCGCACTGCTCACGTTCGCCTGCCGCACCGCAAAGCCCACAGCCGACAGCCAAACATATACAGAAGAAACAAAACAAACGGCAACCGGCAGTTTCACACTGCAGACAGTAGCTGAAACAGTGCCGGAATGGAAGGATGTGACCATCAACGGAAAACTGACTATCAACAGCGGAAACTCATCCATCTCGTCGCCGATAATACTGAAAATGGTCAACGACAAGCTGGTTTCCATTTCCATCCGCCCTATTCTCGGCATTGAAATGGGGAAAATCTACTTGTCGGACGATTCAATTGTAGCAGTCGACAAATTCCACAAGACCTATTTCGCCGGCAATATTACCAGCCTTGTAGGTTTCGACCTCGATGTAGCATCCCTACAGGCTCTCTTCCTGTCGCGCCCTTTCCAACCGGAAGAAGGCCCCATCACCGACAAGAACCGGAAGAAATTCAACGCCACAAACCCTGACACCGACGGCAACTGGAACATTTCACCCAAGAAGCAACCGAATTCGTTCAGCTACAACTTCGACATGAACGGAAACAACGTCAGCAGCTTTAATCTGGTTGTAGCAACAAATTCTGCTTATCTGCCCTTTGCCGCCAATTTCCACGCATTCCGAATGTCGACAAAAGGAATATTTGCTTCGGAAATCAATTTGGAACTGCCATTAGGCGATAGCAATATGCAGACAAGACTGTCCTACACGAAAGATTTCAGTTGGGACACCGGACTGACCGACAACATACAGGTGCCGTCGAATGCACGACGTATGGACTTGCAGGATTTTATCAAACTTCTCACTCAGCAATAAGATGAAAACAAACAGACTTTTGTGCATCCTTGTTGCCGGTGTCGCCGTTTTGGCCGGAGCGCAGACTCCGTCAATGAACCAAATCAAGCGACAAAAGCAGACAACCCAACAGGAGATAAAGGAAACCTCACAGAAAATAAATCAAAACAAGAACAAAACCCGAAAGTCACTGAACAGCCTCAACCGAATCACGGCTGACATCAAGGTTCAGGAAAAAACGCTTGTCGACCTCAATCAGCAAGTGGCGGAAATCAATATAAAGATAGACAAGCTGAACAAGGAAATTGAGGCCAACAACGGGAAACTCAACACTCTGCTTGACCGCTACCTGAACGCCATACAGAAAATCAGGAGCCACCGGACATCGGGCAACAAACTGATGTTCCTTTTCTCAGCCGAATCATTCCATCAGGCTTACCGCCGCATGCGCTACCTGAAGGAATTTTCCCGCTGGAGAGAGTCACGCACAAAAGAAATCAAGGAACTGCAAAAACAGTTGGAGCAAGAAAAGGCAAAACTTGTGAAACTGCAGGAAGAGAAAAATGCGGCCATCAGCAAGATAAACCAAACCAAATTGAGTCTTGAAAGCAAACGGACGGAACAGGACCGCATCGTAAAATCGCTGCAGGCTGAAAGTGCGGAACTGCAACAGGTACTGCGAGAAAAAGAACAGCAGGCACGGGCTCTCGACCAGCAATTGAACAAATTGATTGAAGAAGAAGAACGCAAGGCTGCCGAACGTGCACGCATCGAAGCGGAGAAGCGCAAGGCTGAAGAAGCGGAACGCGCACGCAAAGCCGAAGAAGCCCGCAAAGCGGAGGAAGAACGAATCCGCATCGAACGCGAACAGCAGGAAAAAGAGCTGGAAAAGATTCGTAAGGAACAGGAAAAACAAGCTAAAAAGGACGAAAAGCAACGGCAGGAAGCACTGAAGAAACGCCAGAAAGAAATTGAAAAGCGTCAGCAGGAACTGAAGAAGCAGGAAGAAAAGCTGGCCGAAGAACGTGCAGAAGCCAAACGCAAGGAAGAGGAACAGAAAAAGGCAACCTACACGATGGACAACGAAGAGTATAAGCTCTCCGGAAGTTTCGAATCGAACAAGGGCAAGCTTCCATTCCCGGTTACGGGCAACTACCGCATTGTTCGCCCGTTCGGTCGGCAAAAGCACCCGGAACTGAAATATGTGGAAACCAACAATATGGGTATTGATATCGAAGCCAACCAGGGTGCTATGGCTGTTGCCATCTTTGACGGAAAAGTTTCAGCCATTTTCAAGCAGCCGGGCTTCAACAACATTGTCATGATTCGCCACGGTAACTATCTGACCGTCTACGCAGGTCTTGCCACCATCAATGTCAAGACTGGCGACAAAGTGAAGGGAGGCCAAGCCATCGGTACCATCTTCTCGGACATTGAAGACGAAAACCGCACGCTGCTCCACTTTGAAATCCGCAAGGAACGGCAGGAACTGAACCCGGAACTCTGGCTAAAATAATATGCTGACATGGTAGAAATACGCAGATATACGACTGACGACAAGCAACAGTGGGACGAATTTGTGGCACTCTCCAAGAATGCCACATTCCTCCACTACCGTGACTATATGGACTATCATTCCGACCGCTTCAACGACCACTCGCTGATGGCATTCAACGATAAAGGGAAACTGATAGCCCTGCTTCCGGCCAACGCCGACGGCGACACGCTCTATTCCCATCAGGGACTGACGTTCGGCGGCTGGCTGACACAGGTAAAACACTTTAATGCCAACAACATGCTGGAAATTTTCGACAGCATGTGCGCATATCTGCAAACCAACGGATTCCACACGCTTGTCTACAAAGCCATTCCTCACATCTACCATAAATATCCGGCAGAAGAAGATCTGTATGCCCTCTTTCGGCATCATGCAACGATAGAGACCTGCAATATATCGACAGTAGCAATACCTGCAAGCTCATATAATAAATATGGAAATAGTACAAAACTGAATATCAAGAAAGCAGTCCACTCCGGAATGACCATTGAGGAAAGTCATGAGTTCTCTGAATTTTGGCAACTGCTCACAAAGCATCTAAAATTACGTTATAACGCAACTCCTGTACACTCTTTAGAAGAGATTCAATTACTTCACACCCGCTTTCCACAAAATATTCGACTGTTTGAAGTGCATTTCCAAAATGAATTGATTGCTGGTTGCGTGTTTTACACTTCTGACAATGTTGCCCACTCACAATACACAGCCACGTCTAAAATCGGAATGGAAATGGATGCCGTTGCTTTTCTTCACAACCATTTACTTCATAATGTATTCGCCGATATGCCTTATTATGATTTCGGAACCTCTAATGAAAACAACGGATTAATTTTAAATAAAGGCTTGATAAGCCAAAAAGAAGGTTTGGGCGGCAGAGGAATAGCCTACGTCATCTATAAAATCCAACTATAAATAGTGAGCAACAGGACGAACATATCACGGACCATTGTCAAGGCTATGGGTATTTTCGGAGGAGCACAGGTAATTTCCATTCTCTGCTCTATTATCCGCACGAAACTGGTAGCCGTGTGGATAGGTCCTGCCGGAGTCGGTCTGTTCAGTCTGTTCAACAACGCCATCGACATGCTTAGCGCAGCCACGTCGCTGGGCATCCGCAACAGCAGTGTGCGCGACATGGCCATTGCCCGTCAGTCGGGCAAGGCGAAACTTGTCGGCACAACCATTGCCGTTGTCAAAAAATGGGCATGGTTTACCAGCATCGGCGGCGCAGTCCTGACCATTGCGCTCGCACCGCTTTTGAGCCGTGTCACATTCGGAACAGACAACCACTCATGGGAATTTGTTCTGCTGTCGGTTGTTTTGCTGTTCAACGGCCTGACTGGCGGAGAACAGGCGATTCTTCAAGGAAATTCCGCGCTTAAACGGCTTGCCAAGGCATCGGTATGGGGTGTGGTGGGAGGTCTCCTCATCTCCATTCCCATGTTCTATTTCTGGCGGGAAGAAAGCATCGTTCCGTCTATCGTTGCATACAGCACGATGGTACTGCTGTTCACTCTGTTGTTCCGCCACAAAGACTATACACCGGTTAAAGTATCGGCAAAGGAAGCCTACGACAAAGGCATAGAATTCGTGCGTCTGGGCATCTACATGACGGTAAGTCTGTTTGTCACACTGCTTTTTGCCTACATATTCTCCGTCTACCTCAACCACACTTCCGGCACAAAAGAAGTAGGATTCTATCAGGCAGGTTTTACGCTTGTCAACAAATATGTCGGGCTGATTTTCACCGCCATCGGAATGGAATACTATCCCCGTCTGTCCGGCATCCACAACAGCCGCATGCGCATTCACGCCTTCGTTTCCCAGGAAATGAACATCGCCATGCTCGTGCTTCTACCCGTCGTGTCGCTGTTTCTTGTGATGCGCGAATGGATTGTCAGTATTCTCTATTCTCCGGAATTTCATGTCGTCATCCCCTTTATTTCATTTGCCATTTTAGGGACTGTTTTTCGTGCCTATTCCTGGTGCCTGGCATTCGTCATTTTAGCCAAAGGGGACGGGAAAACGTATCTGCTGACTGAACTGCTCAGCACCGTTTCCGGATTCATACTGAACATCGTATTCTACCACTACTGGGGGCTCACAGGTATCGGCATCTCATACATTCTCTGGTACTTCCTCTATTGCATCATTGTGGGAATACCCTATTTCCGAAAATACGGATTTTCTGTTGCACCCGGAGCAAATCGTCTTACACTTTTCGCTCTCGTCGCCACGTCGGCAGTTCTGGTATTAATGGAAACCCGCCAAACGGCCATCGCCGTCACACTGACAGCATTGCTGACAGCAGCCTGCCTCTACAAGGTATATCAACTGATCAAAAAATAGCCACGTTACACTTTTCCGGGAACGATTCATTACAATTTTAATGATTTGTAACCAACATTTCACAAAACTTGCTACCGTTTGTTGACTCTCATTCAAAAATATATTTCTAAATTTGTATCCCTTATCACTTTTAGAAATGGCATCAGTAGAAAACGATAAAAAACCGCTGCTTGGGCTGACCTTGGAGGAACTGCAAGTGATTGCCGCCGACAATGGCATGCCACGGTTTACGGCAAAACAAATGGCTCAATGGCTGTACGAAAAACGAATCACAGACATTGACGAGATGACCAACTTGTCGAAAGTCAACCGCGACAAGCTGAAGGCAAACTATTGCGTAGGACGCAAGGCGCCGGTCAGCGAGATGCGCAGCGTCGACGGAACGGTCAAATATCTGTTTGAAGTGACCGGCGGAAAAATGATTGAAAGCGTCTATATTCCCGACAACGACCGCGACAATAACCGTGCAACCCTTTGTGTTTCCTCACAGATGGGCTGCAAGATGAACTGCCAGTTCTGCATGACCGGTAAGCAGGGATACCACGGAAACCTGACTGCCAACGAAATCATCAACCAGATTTTCAACATTCCTGAATCGGAATCGCTCACCAACATCGTATATATGGGGATGGGCGAACCGATGGACAATTTAACAGAAGTGATGAAGTCACTCCGTGTCATGACGGAAAAATGGGGACTGGCATGGAGTCCGAAACGCATTACGGTTTCATCAATCGGAAAACTCGACGAACTGAAACAACTTGCCGAGCAGACGGATGTTCATATAGCTATCAGTGTGCATTCGCCGTTCCACGAAGAACGTCTCAAACTGATGCCCGTAGAAAAGGCCTACCCCATCACCAAAGTAATGGAGTTGCTCCGCAACTATGATTTCGCCCACCAACGCCGGCTGTCAGTAGAATATATCATGTGGAGCGGACTGAACGACGACAACCGCCATGCCGAAGCCCTCTGCAAACTGCTGAAAGGACTGAAAGCGCGCGTCAACCTGATTCGCTTCCATGCTATTCCGGGCGTTGATCTCAACACTTCGAACGAAGAACGAATGGTGGCTTTCCGCGACTATCTGAACGAAAAAGGTGTGCTGTGCACCATCCGCCGTTCGCGCGGCGAAGACATCTTTGCTGCCTGCGGGATGCTGGCCGGAAAGAAACTGAAGAAAGACTAATCCGATATCAACAAATTAAAGAGCTAATGAATAATACACTTACACGAAAACTTTTTGTGCTGTCGTTGCTTCTTTCTTTCTACACAGCACTTTTCGCCCAAGAGCCTGACGGTTACTACAAAAGCGCTGAGGGCAAAAACAAACAGGCGCTGCTTGAAGCCTTATGCGAAATTATTGGCCCCCACACGAACGTAGGCTACAACGGCCTTTGGACTGTTTACAAAACAGCGGACGTGTATCCCGGCACTAACAAAATCTGGGATATGTATTCCACCGCAACCTTCTATGCCGGACAAGACCAATGTGGAAGCTACTCCGGTGTGGGCGACTGCTACAACCGCGAGCATTCCATGCCCAAAAGTTGGTTTGACGACCAAAGCCCGATGTATTCCGATGCCTACCATATCTATCCGACTGACGGGAAAGTAAACGGCCAGCGCAGCAACTATCCTTATGGAGAATGTGCCAATGGAACTTACCTTCAAAGCGGTAGCAATAAAGGAACCGGCAAATTGGGAAAATCCACTTTCCCGGGATATAGCGGAACTGTTTTTGAACCTGCCGACGAATATAAGGGCGACTTTGCCCGTACCTACTTCTACATGGCTGCCTGCTACAACGACAGAATAGAAGACTGGCACAGCGAAATGCTTGCAGGAAACAGCTATCCATGCTATACGACATGGGCCGTAAACCTGCTGATGAAATGGCACCGACAGGATCCTGTCAGCCAAAAGGAAATAGACCGCAACAACGCCGTTTCCAAATTCCAGGGAAACCGCAATCCGTTCATCGACCATCCCGAACTGGCCGAATACATTTGGGGCGACCAAACTTCACAAGGTTGGGTGCCGGGCGGAGTTGTTGACCCGGTCATTACATCGCCCGTCGACGGCAAGACGTTTGATTTAGGCGTTACTGCAATTGGAAAAACGCTGACAACCACCATCACAGTGAAAGCTCAGGGGCTGAATGAGGACCTCAATGTCAGCATCTCAGGTACAGGTTTCAGTACCACCACAACAACTATCACAAAAGATGCCGCAATGGCAAGCAACGGAACCAATATCACCGTCAGCTACACTACGGCAACACCGGCTACGGCTACCGGAACCCTAACCATTTCCAGCTCGGAAGTCAGCACGACTGTCAACCTGAAAGCACAGGCTGTTGACGGCATCCCGGCACTCCAGGCTACGAATGTCACTACAAATTCATTTACCGCACACTGGACTGACGTTGACCACGACGGCAGCAACTACAAGCTTTCCGTATTTCTTGCCGACGGCACCACCCTTCTGCCCGGCTATCCTGTGGAAGTTGCCGCTTCTGCACAGCAATACAACGTGACCGGACTCGACTATATGGCTACCTACAAGTATTCATTGTCGAACACTGCCGGTAAGACTTCAAATGTCATCACGGTAACGACGGCCGAACCCGACCGAGTTCTTCAAGCCAATCTTCCGGAAGGCGAACTGGTATTCTTTGCAGAACCCAACACGGCATCCAATGTTCTGCCTGTTGAAATCTATACGGAATACATCGAGGAAGACATCAATGTCACCATTTCCGGGGAATTCCAAATCAGTTCCGACAAGTCGAACTGGACAAAGCAACTGACCGTTGACCGTGACGGCGAACGCATCTATGTACGCATGCCGGCATTGGCCGAAGGCATTTATCGCGGCACGCTCAGCGCATCTACGGAAACCGTTGAAGGCTTCACCCTCGACGTTGTCGGCAGCGTTGAAGCGCCACGCACATTCATTGAAGATTTTGAAGCCGGTGAACCGTCAAACAACTACAACATGACATCCTACACCGGTAACGCCTGCAAGTGGAAATTCAGCAATGCCGGAATCTGCGACCGCTCCGGCGACAAATTCAATGGCAACCAGGCAGTCTGCTTCGGCAAAAACGACAATTCATCTATCCAGATGGACGAAAACAAGAACAACGGAGCCGGAACAGTTACCTTCTTTGCAGCACCCTACGGCAGCGATGATGCGGCAACCGTCGTTCTTTCCTACTCTGTTGACAACGGCAGCAAATGGATTGACCTGAAAACATTGACCATTGAAAAGAGCAGCACACTGCAAGAATACACCGTCATCGCCCAAATTCTTCAGCCTGTACGCTTCCGCTTGCAGCAAAAGACCGGCGAACGCATCAATATCGACGATTTCTCCATCAGTGATTTTACTTCATCCGTTGAAAGCATTACAACGACAAGCAACTGGGATGCCTATATCAGCAACGGACAAGTAAGGATCGAAACCCAATGTCCGGCTGAAATCAGCATCTACACGACCGATGCCAAACTCGTCTACAACCAGACAATCAACGCCAACACAAGCATCTCGCTTCCGCAAGGCATCTACATTGTCGTAAACGGCAACGACAGCCGTAAAGTTATCGTAAAATAATTGAACATAATATTTCAACATTAAGTCGCCATTGCAAACAGTTTGCAGTGGCGACTTTTCTTATATACTCTAACAATTGAATATTAATTGTTACCCATCATCAAATTTTTATAACAATATAGCACATATTTATTAATATTTTGTTATATTTGCGAAACATAGGATGTAGCCCAGAATAAAACGTAACATAAACCAAGGTTGAAATTTTATTCTCCTTTTTTGGGATATAGGATATGGCATAATCAAATCCACCGATTGTTGCTTTGATTAATACAACTTACCTATTTAACTGAATTGCGCACACCTTTTTAAGGTTACTACATTTTGAGAATTTGACATTCTGCAGTCAATTTTTTTTGATTACAGTTTACCATTTTATTGTGAGTATTTAAGATAGTTCAATAAACTTACCCTACTATGAAAAAAATTACACTTCTAACCACGGGTATTGTTTTGGGCTGTATATGCGGTTTTGCCCAAAACACATCGCAGTACAAACCCGACTGCACATTGGATTTCACCACAGCCGAGAAGTTCGCCGAATGGACGGTGGTTGACGGAAATCCATCAGAAACGCCCTATGTCTGGACCTGGAACGAATCGGACCAAACTGTTTCCATTAACTCTAACAAAGAAGCAGCCGATGACTGGATCATATCTCCAGCCATTACCCTTGAAGCCGGCAAAAGCTACAACATTACGGCCATGGTGCAAACAGATATGATATGGGATACCCAAAAGTTTGACATCACTGCCGGAAAAACGACCTCAACCGACGATCAAACCACGATTCTTCTCACCAATACAGACTTTACCGACATTTATTTCTCAGAACAGACCTGCAAGTTCACGCCCGGCGAAAGTGGGGATTATCACTTTGCCATACACTGCTATTCCGGGTATCTTAATGGAGAATTCTCACTACAGAAACTTTCCGTCACAGCCTCCCCGGAATACCCCGAAGCTGTTACAAATCTTGAAGTCGCAGCAGGGGAAAAAGGAGCCTTAGCAACAAAGCTCACATGGACAATGCCGACAAAAAATACCGACGGCGGCATGCTGAGCCAGCTTTCCGGTGTGCGCATCGAACGACTGGATGCAAGCTCGATTTGGAACGATTATGAAGAAATCGCCACTGTCGAAAACGCTACTCCCGGAGCGGAACTGTCCTACATCGACAATACCGTACCAAAAGCCGGAAAATACCAGTACCGTGTCACGGCATACAACAATACGGGCACATCCTCATCCACCTACTCCGACGAACTCTGGATTGGAGAGGACATTCCCAATCCGGTTACCGACATAACTCTCACCGCTGAAGGCAACAGCATTCTGCTGAACTTCACACCGCCGACAACAGGTAAAAACGGCGGCTATATTGACTTGTCAGCACTCACCTATGAAATCGAGCGTATCGCAGGCGGAAAAAGAACCGTGATCGAAGAAGCCTACAATGGAACATTGCCTTATCAGGACAATATCACGGAACTGAGTTCCTATTCTTATAGTGTCACCGCAAAGACAAAATCAGGTGGCGAAAGTACAGCCGTTCAGTCAGAAGCCATTATTGCCGGACCTGCCTTCACGGTGCCTTACGACGAGACAATCGATACGAAAGATAAAGCTGCGCTATTTTCCATATATGACGCCAACAGCGACGGCCGCACATGGAGTTTCTCTTCCTATTCAACCAAAGGGTTCAGCTATTGGGGCGGAACGACAGCCGACGACTGGGTGGTAACACCTCCGATTGCCTTAGAGCAAGGAAAAGTCTATAAAGTGACCTTCTATGCTAAACTCGAACGGGCTATGGAATCGGACTACAAGACCATCGAAGTAGCCGTAGGTAAAGACGGGCAAAGCATGGGTACCCCCTTTGCATCCCACCTGTTAAACAGCACATTCAATACTCCGTTCGAGACGACGGTCAACGTGAAGGAATCGGGCAATTGGAGCATCGGCTTCCATGTGACAGGACAGACAAGTTTCTATAGCGTCTATCTGACCCGTATTGTTGTCGAGGAATCCACAGTTGTCCCAGAGACCATTGCGGACTTGACATCGGTACGCGGAGAAAACGGTGCTCTCTCACTCACCCTCAACTGGACGAACCCTACTCAATCCAATGCAGGCACGGCACTGGAAGCTATCAGCAAATATGAGGTTTACCGAAACGGAACACTTGTCTATACAAAAGAAAATCCGACTCCCGGAGCCCAAGAAACATATAGCGATACCGCCGTTCCGGAAGCAGGAAAATATGAATATGCCGTCAGAGTTTATCTTGCTGACCAATATTCAGAAACCGTCACTACCACCGAATGGATTGGGGAAGACACGCCGGCAAGCGTTACGGAACTGACGGCAACTGCCGACAACGATGTCGTTACACTGTCATTCATTCCGCCAACAACCACCGTCAACAATGGCTGGCTGAATGCCGACGGCATGGGCTACAGCATCACACGCAACGGTGAGACCATCGAAACGTGCTACACAGGCGAACTCCCTTACACCGACAGAGTAACAGAGCTGAACAGCTACGTCTACACCGTGACACCAGTGACAGCGTCCGGCCTCGTCGGGGAAGAGGCTTCTTCCAACAGCGTTATTGCTGGACTGGGCATTGAACCGCCTTATTCAAACGATTTCGCCACAAAAGAATCGTTCGGACTGTTTACCGTTGTCGACGCCAACGACGACGGCCATACATGGGCATACAGCACTTACAATAACGCTCCCGAAATCGGATTTGAAGGCGAAGCCGACGACTGGATCATGTCGCCAAAATTCTCCCTGACTAAAGACATGGAATACGAAGTGACAATTTCAGCCAACCTTGACAGAGCCCTTTCAGAAGACGACTACAAGACACTGGACATCACACTCGGACAGGGAGCCCTTCCTGAAAACCAGACGGAAACACTCGCTTCGTTCCTGGTCAACAGTGCCATGACAATCTCGACATCAGTCAAATTCTATGCCGAGGAAACCGGCTATTGGAATATCGGAATCCACTGTTCCGGCACCATCAACTGGCGCTCATTATACCTGCGGGGCATCGAAATCCAGCCGACAGGCGAAAGCTCGGTATCGTCAATCCGACAGGAAGCCGCTATCCGATATCTGCGCGAACAACAGGAACTCCGCTGCAACCAGGAAGGAACACTCCATGTAATGAATGTCAACGGTGTCGTTGTCCTTACAGGTGATGCCGTAGTTTCCACACAATCACTCCCGACCGGCGTATATATCGCCACCTTCATGACCAAAGACGGGAAACAATCACAATTGAAATTTATCAAATAAAATGACAATGAAAAGAATAATTGCACCGACACTGCTATCGCTGCTCTGTCTGACAAACATCAGTGCACAGAAACTGCAATCCCTATCTTCTGTGCAGCAACACAAATTTCCGACAAACGAACGGGTGACGGCGACACAAGCCTACCTTCCCGCATCCTATTTCGCCAACGAAAGCGGCCTACAGGCCGACTTTCGTTGCACATCATCCGGCGAATCAACGGTAATTTGGTCAGAGAATTTTGACAATGGCACCGAAGGCTGGACGCTCAACAATGCCGAAACTTTCAGCTGGCAACTCTATCAAAGCACCGGCGACCGGGCCTTTTCCCTGATAGATCCGGCCGACAAGAGTTCGCTCAAGATTGAGGGCGACTACCGCTACTATAACCGGGGTACGGCTTCGGCCATTTCCCCAAAACTGTCCATTCCAAAGAATGCGGCCATCAGCGGATATGTGGGCTACTCTTTGAATTTCAACGAGGATTGCACGCTTACGCTGTCGGCATCGGAAGACGGTGAATCGTGGACACAACTCTGGGCAAGCACCGACGACAAGGGCGAAAAACCCTGGAGCTGGAGAAAATTTGAAATCAAGCTGACCGAATGGGAAAACAAAGAAGTTCAATTCAAGTTTGAGTATGGCAACATCAACGCATATGACAACGGCGGATATATGGGCGATTTTGTCATTGACGGTCTCTCATTGGCCACAGCCAACGCCACTGACCAAGTTTCAGTCATGACCGGTGAAACGGTCAGTTTCGCCGATGCCTCAACCGGCAACCCGACAAGCTGGACATGGCATTTTCCCGGTGGAACTCCGGAAACTTCGAATCAGAAGACCTGCGAAGTCTATTACACGCAGGACGGTGAATACGATGTTTCACTGACAGTCAACGACGGACAGAACACATCCACCAAAACCTACCCGAAATTTGTCAAAGTAACCGGAACGGCACCTACGGCACATATTATTCCGCCTGCCACATTCCGATACGCGGAAAATCGTCTGCCAATGGTGGCACCGCTTGCTCCCGTGCAGTTCCGCGACGGTTCGGATGGTTTCCCGACGTCTTGGGAATGGACCTTTACCGGCACTGAACCCGACAATTCGGTTTCAGGCGTTTCTTCCGAACAGAACCCGATTGTTGACTACGACTTCCTGCACAAGCAGGCAGCCTTCCTGACTGCCTCCAACATGCACGGCGAATCGACAGACATGATGGAAGTGGCTGCTGAATACGAAGGACTGATTACCAACCTGCAACCCGACGATCAGATGGTTACCTTCAATCTGGGGGACGGGTACGGCGAATTCCCTGGCACCAACCTGCTGGACATCACCGAATATGCTGAAAAATTCTCCAAACCGTCTCGCCCTGTTCTTGTTTATGGAGCACGAGTATATTTCACCCAGGCAACTGCTACCGAGTTGCTTGACCAGATAACAGATGTCAAAGTGAGCCTCAACAAGTCGGAAAACGGCTTGCCGGGCGAACAGTTGGAGTTTGCCTCCTGGAGAGTTTTTGAACTGGAACTGCCATCAGGAGGAACACTGACCGGAACCGATTTTGAATTTTCAAAACCGATAGCCGTTAATGATGAGTTCTTCTTTGTTGTAAGCGGAATTCCCGTAAAAAACGAAACGTGTACCGTATCGTTTGCCATGGCAAAATTCCGGGATAACGGAAATACAGCCTACTTCAAACAACGTGGAACATGGAAATCGGCAGCGGAGTATTTTCCAGCAGGAAGCAACCATACATCTTATGCAATTTATCCGCTCATTGCACATTCCGTCATGAAACCGCTCAGCGAAACTCCTGTCACTGTCGGAAAAGAAAAAGGAAAGACTTCTGTCGAACTGTTCTCCTATATGGGTTACGAAACTCCGATTGAATGTGATGCCGACTGGTGTCGGGTAGTGAGCGAACCCAACGGAATGACAGTCGACAATATTGAAATCGAATATGACCAGCTTCCGGCCGGTATTGAGTCCAGAACGGCACAATTTACACTCACCGATGGACTGTCGTCAGTTGAAATCCAACTCATACAAGAGAATAATTCAGGCATAACTGCGGCAGTTGTACAACCGTTGAATGTGTATCCGACAGTATTCTCAGGCACTCTGAACATAACCGTTCCGGAACAGACATTCCGCATCGAAATACTGAATGCGACCGGCACACTGCTGCGCTCTATTGATACCGCCGGACAAACCCGTCTGACTGTCGACGGTTCGGAATTCCCCAACGGTATGGTGTTTGTCAAAGCCATTTCGCCTGAAGGAACATCCGTAATCAAAGCAGTGAAACATTAATCAAGCCGTTAAAAATTCAAGAGGGATTGCCGACCTACAATCGACAATCCCTCTTATTTTATCATGATTACAAACGTTTTTTCTACTTGATTTGGCGGACGAGGAGGCCGGGGTAGAAATCTCCGCCGGACTCTTTCTTGAAGGTAGTAGCACCGAAATCAGCACCGTAGGCGTTTTCTTCGGCTGCCATGAAACGGTTGTCCCAAATCTTCGACGGAACAGGACGAATCGTACCCACCCGCTTGTAGACAACGCGTCCGTTGTCGTCCTGGGCTTCAAGCACCTCAAAGCGCGACTCGGAAGTAATGCCTTCCTTCATACCGATACGAACTTTAATTTCCGGCTCTACGCTTTCAATCGGAGCCTTGATTTTAAACTGTTCATATTTCTTCTGCAAGTCGGCTACGTTTTCATCCAAAGCACGCTGACAGGCTTTGCGAATCATTATATCGGGGCGGTCCTCACTGATTCCAAGGAACGAGGACTTTTGTCCGGAAGAAGTGACGTCACCGACATACTTGAGTTTAAATTTGCCCCTTGCTTTGTCGAATTCCTTAGCCTTCACCATATCGGGAGCCGAAAGATAATAGTCCTTATAGAAAGTGCTTGACGTTTCTTCATCCCAAACCAACTGATACAGATAGGTTTTGATTTTCACACGGAAACCTTTGATGGTCGACACCATAGCACCCGTCAGCACACCGGCGTCTTCGAGATAATCAATACCGGTAGCCGCACTGGCAATAGAACCGACAAGAGCAAGGGCGGTTCCCCAGTTCTTGCTGCGTTCCGACTTGTCGATATACTTGATTTCATTCACCAGTACGAACGTGTTTCCGATAAGTTCCTCGCCGGCATCTTCCAGCATGGCCAGTCCACGCGTAGAACGGGCAGCCAATTCCTTGTCGAATTCCGATGCGTTATACAGACCACGCTGTTTGACAAGTTCCATATCGCACTGTCCGGTATAGAAATCGCGGTTGAACCACTTTGCCACCAAGCGGCTTCCAATCATATTGAATTCCAAGAACTTGCTTACCATCATTTCAGAAGCGTCCACCGTTCCGACTGGCTCGCTCACACCGGACAACGTATAAATAGAATACGGACTTTTCACACCGGAATTAAGCGACAGCACCCTGACACTCAGGTTCATGTCGTTATATTTGTCAGGAGTCGGAATTTTCAGAAATTCCTCCGTAATTTCTTTACTGAATTTCTGTTCGCTGTGCGTAACCAGAATACTGTAAATGGAACTGCGCCGATATTTCATGTCCTCCGAATCCAAATCAACGGCGAAGGCCATATTTACCGTAGTAGTCAACGCAAACAATAACAGTAGAATTTTATATCGTGTTTTCATATTTCCCTCCTATTTTTAAAAATCCCACACTTCTGTCGGTATTAGATCAAACAACTGGAAACTGTTGCGCACGCCTGATGAATAAATCTGCAGGCTACGGTTTTCCGAATCGGTCAGTTTCATTTTTCCCTGTTTCTTCATTTCCGCATAGCAGGCCTTCGCTTCATCCAAGTTCAGAAAAACATAAGGTATCAGCAGTTCGCCTTCGGGTGTCACACAACCGATTGCCTCACGGACGACGCTGCCAATCTGCCCGTTTTCGTCTCTTACAGCCACTTCCGATTCCTTGGACACAAAGGCGGTCTTGTCGTCATTAAAAAACGAAAAGACATTCTTGTATCCGTTGCCGAGCAGCTTCTGCTGCTTGACGTCGAAACATCCGTAACTGTCGTTCTGCAACTGCACCCAAACATAGTTGAGCGCCGTTGTATCGGCATCAATCACCGTTTTCCATTTCATCGGAACCACTTGGTTGCCTTTCAGGTCAATCATGCCCCACTGGTCATTGTTGCTCACACGGGCATAGCCATGCATAAATTGCGCAACGACATCGTACTTGAACGGTATAGCCACCTCTCCATCAAAGGTCAGGAATCCGCACTTGCCGTCCTTCAAAGCCCCGACCACTCCGTCGGTAGGCAGCAACATTACGTCATATTCCAACGGAACGGAAATATTCCACTGATAATCGTCGCATTTAATCATTCCGTATTTTCCGGCACTCATCACAATAGCCTTTCCATCATAGAAATCGGAAATCTTTTCAAAAAGAGTTGAAGTGGCCGAATATCCGGATATTGAAATCAGGGACGACAAACCGTTTTTACGTACTTCCGCGAAGTTATCGCAAAAGACCGACAACAAGTTGTCGAAATTTTCATCATTTTTGGCATTGAAAACAATCGGTTCCGACAGCAGTTCCTTTTTGTTGATAATGGAATAGTAGTTCATCGTCATTTTATTCTTGCCGACATTAGAAGCGACAAAACAGATATAATTGACAGGTACTCCCACCATTTCATACTTTCCTTTTTCCAACATGAACTTTTTGTCAGACACATTGAAAATACCCGCATACGATCCGTCGTATTTGTCGCTCACCCAATAGTAGTAGTTCGGCAACAAGTCGTCGAATTCCGGAATCGTGGAAAACGGATAATAGAGCGAATTGGCAGCACTGAACTCCGAAGTGTAGGTCAGTCCCGACACGCGCCTCTTGTGTCCCAAGGACACAAACGTGCTTTTGTCGCGCGTATAATACGCGTTTTTTGCATAAAATCCCTCGAATGCAGCCAATTGGGAATAGATATTGACACGGTAGTCGTTTTCGGAAAGTTTTGTTGCCACCGAATATTTCTTCACAAGTTCTACGGCAGCCTCTTTAGGATCCGAGATGTTTTCCACGATGGCAAGATTCTGACGACGAACCATATCATCCGTCATGAAAATTCCCAACGACTTGTATTCGCACGGTATCAACTCTTCGCCCGCCACATTATACAGACCATATTTTCCACCCCAATTCTGGCGTACGGACAAATCTTTCGATTCCCAGTCCTTAAAGTTTCCGCCTTTGTTGACCCAGAAAAGGCCTTTTTTATTCGGAGTTCCGACAGCAGCGAACTCGCAGGGGACAACCACCTGCGCCTGCAAGTTAATATAGCCGTAGTTGTTTCCCTTACGGATAAAAGCGACGTTCTGCGAGAATTGTCCGATTTCGTCATATTCAATGGGAAGCACTTCCTTTCCCGTGTTGTCGATATATCCCCATTTTGCGTTGACGAGTTCTCCGTCATCCATTTTTCCGCCGACAGCCACCCGGCAAATGCCGTTTCGCCAATCCTCCATATAGGAATACCGGACAGCTATCACTTCTTTGCCGCTTGCGTCGATATATCCCCACTTGTTTCCTCTCTTCACTTTTGCCTTACCGTCGACGAACGGATGAGCTTCATTGTACTTGTACTTAATTGCGACCGAACCATCTGCATTCACATACCCGTATTTCCCCTTTTCATTCTGTACGGGCATCAAATCCTGTGCATAGGCGCCGCCTGTGCAGCAGCATATTGCCGCTGCACATAATAGCATTAACCTAAAAAATTTCATCGTATTAATTTAATTTGTTCTTATCTGAGCCACATCAAATTTGTTGTCGTCGGCTGCTGGCCGTTTCCGTAGGCAACACCCACGGCACGAGCCGCTTCAATCGTAGCACGGCGCAACTCAATTTCATCCTTATATTTTTGTTTGTGTTCGAAATCCCAGTTTTCTTTCACTACCGACTTTATCTCGTTCATCAGCTTTTGTGCTTCGCCGAAGCAGGAAGCCGCCGGGTCAATCTGTCGGAGATAGCCATAGGCGGCAACGGCGCCTTTCCGGTCGGGATCGGCTGCCCACGCCCCTTGTGCCGCCGTCAGAAGCATCCGACCTTCATAGTCGATATACATCTGATAGATGGTCAGAGTCTTTTCAACAGCGTCGCCGAAACCTTTCGAACATTCCGGCACAGAAGTGGCATACATCAGCGCTTCCTCATAGTTGCGCATCGAAGCCGCACGATCGGCCTTTGCCAGAATAGCAGGATAGTTGTTGTCGTAATAGCTCACAATTTTATCCTTGGCCGACTCCACGAATTGCGTGAACTCACGGTTGCGCGCGTTAAGTGTCGACATAGCACTGATATAGGCACGCTGTTCGCTTGCACCTACACCCCGCAACTCAAACGAGCACGTGGAATAAACGGACTGATTGATCAAGTCGCCCACATAAAGCGTCAGTTGCGTGTGCATGACAAAACCTTTCGGCGGTCCCGGCACAACGTCCTTATAGTAGTCCGTAAATTTTCCGGTAATAAAGAACTGGCAGAAATCCGGTCCGGCAGCAATGCCGGTGTTGGTCAGCGCCCGAGTCAGGCGTGTCATCAGCTGTTCGTTGATTTCGTCCGGTATGGCATTGACCTGTTCTACCGGCAAAGTCATTACATTCACCTCGCATTCAGCCGCTAAAGCCGACGGGACAACACAGCCGGCCAGCAACAGGGCACAAGCCATATTTTTAATCATTTTCATAACAATACCGTTTTAATGTAACACTATTTTTCTCCGATAATCAGATCAGCCTGTCCCAAACCCTTTGTAATCACCTTCGACTGCAAATTGAAAGGTGCCTTGCGCAGATACTGGCGCAATTCAGTGACAAACCGACGGGTATCCATCGGCATACCGTTATCGCGATAAAGCGGTATACGCACCTGTTCAAAACGCATCACGTTTTCAGTGGCATCCGTCAGACTGTAGCGGTGCTGTACCGTGTTCATCGCCATCCACTCGTCAATCACATCGATCAGTTCCATGCCGTCGTATTCGTCCTCCAGTGTCATGCCGGACCCGTCGTCAAACACGCGGATATTCACATTCACCTCACGTCCGTTTGTCAGCAAATCGTCGAAATGCGCCTGAAGCTGGGCAATGAAATTGTCCATATTTTCAAGCACGGCCTCCTCAATCAGCACGGGCACTTCGGCAGAGAACGAAGGAGCACCCGTACCCTGTGCGGCAGCCACCTGCTTGTTGGTATAGGCGTCAATGCCCCGAAGCATATATGTCACCGACTGTTTCGGGCCGAGCGTATTGACCGTCCACGAAAGTTCGACAATAATATCAGCCTTCGCACGGTTCAGCAATTTTTCAAGCGGAGTTTCGGCCAGTCCGGCGCCAGTCGTGCGGCTCACCGTCATGGCATCCTCGGCAGCATCCTGCTTCACCGAGCGAATAGTGGCGGCAAGGTCCTTCAGCGGCAGTCCGCGGTCGGCCATAAGCGCGCCCACTTTGGTGATGGCGTTCATCAGATCCACATCGTTCTGCACGGCTCTTTCATAGTCGGGCGTAGAAGTTTCCACACCCTGGTATTCATAAGTGGTCATATAGCCGTTTTCCGAGCACCACACATCAGCCGGAACGACCATGATTGTCGGCTTCTTCGCCTGTCCCATCATCATTGCGGGAAAGACAAGCAGCGCCGCCAATAGCATTGCATATTTCTTCATAACTTTCATTCTAAGGTTTGATAATATTATCGTTGATTAATCGCTGACGCAGCTCCGCACGTTTCACGCGGACAACCACCCCATAGTTTTTCTGAGTGCCGCTTTCACCCTTGATACGAGACGTGCGGTTCTCGTCTTCACTCGACACATATTTTTCATACTCACCGCCATCGGCGAAAAAGCGATTGAAATAGAACTCGTATTTTTCTCTCGCATTCACTTCAAAAATCAGCGGTTTGTCGCTGCATCCGCCATTACCGCCACGAATGCCTTTGAACAGCACATCGTTGACGGCATTTTTCTTGGCCTGTTCCACAGCGTCGGCCTTGTTGCTGCCGGTACCCCACGCACGTACAGTCACCGACCCGTCAAGTTCCGTACCCAGACACTGGGTTTCAAATGAATAGAACGAACCCTGGCTGCTGATTGAGGTTGACTTGCGGCATGAAGGAGCAAGTATCAACAGCAGAAGAGACATAATCCAAAAACTATATTTCATTGTTTTTTCTTCTTTTAAAATTCATAGCCTACACTTAACATCACGAACGACTGGAAATGATTTTTATTCCAGGGGTCCTTCATGCTCTGTCCCAGGTACGACAAACCCAATAGGAAGGACGAGCGCTTGAAATCACCGAAACGGGCTCCGATAGTAGGACGGACCATTACGCCGTCTTCCACCACACCACCGACCGACAGTGAATAGTACGGCACCACCTTCCGTTCGTACGACGGGATAATATTGCCGCGCACATTGGCATAAATCGGGAAAACGATGTCGGCATTACGATAGCGTATGTTCTCGCCTTTAATGTAGTAGCGCACACCGGCACCCACACCTAACTTCACGAACTCGTTGAACCGGTAGCCTACCGTAGCGTCAAGCTCCGTTACCGGACTGTTGGACCGCTTCGAACCCACATTGGTTGAGAAACCGCCATAAAGATCGAAACCGAACCAAAAGCCGCGATCGTATTCATAATAGCGGTTAAAGGTGCGTTTCCCTTCCTTAAGCGAAGCCGCAGGGTTGTTGGCCACCACCTTGTTGACCTCCGTCGCACGATAAACATATTCAGTACCGTCGGCGGTGGTCACCGTTATTTTCTGTCCGTCGGCAGCAGTCGTTACGGTACCGTAAATCACACTGCCGTTATTCAGCAGCACATAGCCGCTTTTGTTATCCTGAGCGATTGCCCCCAACCATATAGCCAGGAAAGCAACCATTGCAACCAAGCGTTTCATCAGAATCCGTTTGTTAAGCCTTTTACTACTCCAGCAGCCTGCAAATCCTTCAACAGCATATCCTTGTTGACCGTCACTACTGCCCCTACCTTATATTTCTTTTTAGCGATTTTCACCACTTCGCGATTGCCGCCCACCATTGTGGCATAAGCCTTATATGAGCCGCCGTCAGAAAAGAAATCCTTGAAGAAATCCGCATGCTGTTGCTCCACAATCGGAGAACCAGCCAACGGACGCTGACTCTGCCTCAATTCCTTGTTGGAAAATCCACGGAAAAGTACGCCATGGACGGCACATTTCATCAATTCTTCGTCGCCCGGATTATTTTTGGACGAAAGTACCCACACTTTGACAAGATAAGTACCCTGCATACCTGTTCCGGCACCCTCTATTTCATATGAAAGGGCGTCGCCCGAAGAGTCCTTTGCCTCAGCCTGCACCAGACCGAACAGCAAAGCCATCAGAATAAACAAAATTTGTTTTTTCATATTTACTTGATAATATTGATAAATTTCATTGTCAATACGCGTTTTTCAATTTTGATAAGCCATTTTTCAGCGTCCGAAGATTTACTCAAAGGCAGCAAAAGCATTTTTCAGATATCTTCTTCATCCCGAACCGAACCCTATTTTATTCAAAGTTAGCGAAAAAGGTCAAATAATCAAATTAATTTCCAGATATTTTGACATTCCGCCAAACTGAAAAGCCGGAAGAAGGACGCGACGGGATGCAATTTAGAACCTGTACATGGCCCTTGAGCCCATCACCTTTTGGCTTTTTGGATTCATATTCACTTTTTCAATGACCATACGTGTTGGCGTATACAGCCCACATGCACACATCACTTTTCCATTGGAAGCCAAATTGGAGGAAAACATGATCAACGGGAATTTATTCCACAGCAGTCCGTCGCCACCATTGTCTACAAAAATCTTGTCATACTTTTCATAGTTGGACTTCTTAAATTTGCCCATGCTTCCATTAAAAAGAGTGACCACTTTTTCAAGTTCCTTTACCGAAGGCATATACCAGCCGTCCCCTTTCTTGCGACACCAGTCGTAGAACGGCAACGTACCTTCATATTCCTTGTGTTCAGCGATGAATTTTTCAATAATTTTCATGTTCTGGGAACCGTCGGTTTCGCTGAATTCACCTTCTATTTTCAGTTTTTTCTCATTGGCCCACTTCCCTTCAAACCGATCCAACGAGAGCAGCAAGCCGTGTTGGCCCGTGACATCTACCTCAATGACATAACCACGGACACCCTTATAGTCATAAATATCGCCAACCTCATATTTCAGTTGTAATTGTCCGGACTCCTCTTGACGGTTTTGGGTTGTACTCAACACATCGGTACCGGCATTAATCTGCGCCTGCATTTCAGCAAATGATAACGACATTACGGCTATCAAACCAATCAATTTAATATTCATAGTTCTTAATATTTAAAGTTACATTCAAATTCCGTTTTACATCCGACAGAGAATATCCTCAAAACAGGGTCCGTTCCACCGGACAGCATTATGGCTTCTCCATCAAAAAGCGTTTGAGCCTTATACTAAGCCGCATCCTATCTTATTATTCAAAGATACTGAATATTCACATGCGCAAAAATCCGACAATTCCGTTTTATCGACTATCCTGCAGAAACGCGGACCGATGTTGTTCATAAAAGCGATTATATAGTCAAATTTTGTTCGACACTTATGGAATTCCGCAGAAGAGATTGCCGATATTTCACGAAAAATTGCGATATTCGCAGAAATTTTCAAAAAACTAATTCAATGATTACTCAAGACCAACTAAAAGAGACAGAAGAACGCAAGCTGGCGTTGAGGAGGTATCTTTGACATCGACAACAAGAAAATAGAAGTCGAAGAAGAAGAGCTGCGCACCCATGTCCCCAACTTTTGGGACGACCAGAAAGCGGCCGAAAAGCAGATGCGCAAGGTGAAGGAACTTCACTATTGGATTGACAGCTATGAAGAAATAGCGAAAATGGTCGACGAACTCACATTGGGCTTTGACTTCGTGAAAGAAGGCTTGCTCACGGAAGAGGAACTCGACGAAATGTATCGGAATCTTATTCAAAAATTTGAACAGGTCGAGTTGCGCAACATGCTGCGCCGCGAGGAAGACAAACTGGGAGCCGTGCTGAAAATCAACTCCGGAGCCGGAGGTACGGAAAGCCAGGACTGGGCGTCGATGCTTATGCGCATGTACCTGCGCTGGTGTGAAAGACACGGCTACAAGACATCGATTGTCCACATGGTGGAAGGCGATGAAGCCGGCATCAAGTCAGTGACAATTCAGATAGAAGGCGATTTGGCCTACGGCTATCTGAAGAGCGAAAACGGCGTTCACCGTCTTGTCCGCGTTTCGCCGTTCAATGCACAGGGAAAACGAATGACATCGTTTGCATCGGTATTCGTCACTCCGCTTGTCGACGACACCATCGAGGTGAACATCAACCCTGCCGACATTTCGTGGGATACCTTCCGAAGCGGAGGAGCCGGCGGACAGAACGTAAACAAGGTGGAAACGGGCGTGCGCCTGCGCTACAACTACAAAGACCCCGACACCGGTGAAGTGCGCGAAATTCTTATTGAAAACACGGAAACGCGCTCACAGCTCGACAACCGCGAGAATGCGCTCCGCCTGTTGCGCTCACAACTCTACGACATGGAGCTGCAACGCCGCATGGCTGAACAGCAGAAAATCGAGGCCGGCAAAAAGAAAATCGAATGGGGCTCACAGATACGTAGCTACGTGTTCGACGACCGCCGCGTGAAAGACCACCGCACGGGATACCAAACTTCGGACGTAAACGGTGTGATGGACGGAAATATCGACGGATTCATCAAGGCTTACCTGATGGAATTCGCACAGGAGAACTGATAAAGCCCGACTGACGGACTTTTCAGCCATAATGTTAGGACTGCATATTCTTAAGGAGGAAAATATGCAGTCCTACTTTTTTGCCTGAAACACAGGGAGGAATTTGTAACAGCAATGTAACAACAATGCAATATTACTGTTACAACAAAGTGGGTATTTTGCGGCAAAATTATTTGATACGGATATGAACAAACGATTGCTGACTATCTGCTCTGTGCTATTGCTTGCAATTGCCGCTTTCGCCTCCGGCCGTCAGGAACGTCCAAAACTGGTTGTAGGCATAGTTGTCGACCAAATGCGGTGGGATTACCTCTACCGCTATTACGACCGTTTCGGCGAAGACGGGTTCAAGCGGTTGATGAACAACGGTTTCAATTGCGAAAACGTAATGCTCAACTATATTCCTACCGTAACGGCAATCGGACACACGTCCATTTATACCGGCTCTGTTCCTTCGATTCACGGCATTGCCGGAAACGATTTCTACCTGAACGGAAAGAAAACCTATTGCACCTCTGATTCGACGGTAAGCACCGTAGGCTCGGATTCGAAAAACGGAAAAATGTCGCCACGCAACCTGCTGGTAACTACCATCGGCGACGAACTGAAACTTGCCACCAATTTCCGCTCCAAAGTCATCGGCATTTCCATCAAGGACCGCGCCGCCATTCTTCCTGCCGGACACTCGGCCGATGCCGCCTACTGGTTTGACCCGACCAACGGACATTTCATCACCAGCACCTACTATACCGACAAACTGCCTGAATGGGTGAATAAGTTCAACGACCGAAATTTGCCCGAAAAATACCTGAAACAGGACTGGAACACGCTCTACCCTATCGAAACCTATACGGCTTCCTCTGCCGACGACAATGATTTCGAACAGCCGTTTTCAGAAAACGGTACACCGACAATGCCGGTACGTACTTCCAAACTTTATAAAACCAAAGGCTACGGACTTATCAGCAGCACGCCTTACGGCAACTCGCTGATATTCGACCTCGCAGAAGCCGCCATCAATGGCGAACAACTGGGACAACGCGGCGAAACCGACTTTCTGGCCATCAGCCTCTCGTCGACCGACTACGTAGGGCATCAGTTCGGAACCTACGCCGTTGAAACGGAAGACACCTATTTGCGACTTGACAAGGATTTGGCCAAGTTCCTGAATCTGCTGGACACGACCATCGGCAAGGACAACTACCTGATATTCCTCACAGCCGACCATGCCGCCGCCCACAACTTCACCTTCCTGCAGGCGCACAAAATTCCTGCCGGAGGCTGGGAAACGGAAAATGTGGCCGACGAACTGAACAAGCGCCTGGCTGAAACATTCGGCACAAACGTAAAGCCGGTTAAGGATGTGCTGAACTATCAGGTCTTTCTCGACGACGAAGCCATAAAGAGCGCCAAACTCTCACGCGAAAGCGTCATAAAAAGCATCATTGAGCAACTGCTGGAAAATGAAGCAGTCGCCTACGCCGTAGACATGGAAAAAGCAGCCGTAGCATCCGTTCCCGAAAAGGTGAAACAACGCATCATCAACGGATACAACAACAAACGCAGCGGCGACATACAAATCATCATGCAACCAAACTGGTATGAAATATACAATCATTCCATAAAGAACACACAAGGCACGACACACGGAGTATGGCATCCGTATGATTCCCACATTCCTCTCTTTTTCATGGGCAGCAACATTCCAGCCGGACAGACCCACCAACAAGTCTACATCACGGACATAGCTGCCACCGTTTGCGCCATACTCCAGATACAAATGCCAAATGGATGTATTGGTAACCCTATAGAGGCCATCATGGATTAGAATATCCTAAATTTTCCATTGAATAGATTCTTTAATCAGAAAGCATTGCCTGAGGTAGGTAGTGCTTTTTTATTTTTGCAGACGGGCAGTTTTCAACTGTGCTTGCGCCGGCATTGGGGACATTCGCCCTTTATGACAAATGAAACCGAATGCGCCGTGAAGCCTTCAGGCAAAGCAAAGTCGGGCAATGGCAGGCTCTCCATGCAAAACGACTGCCGGCACGACTCGCAGTAAAAATGGATATGAGCATCCGAAAGGTTGCAAGCTCCCTCACTGGTACACGGCTCATAGTTCAGCACTCCGCGTCCGTCCTCAAACGCATGCACAATATCGTGTTCCAGAAACAATGTCAGCACCCGAAAGATGCTCGATTTGTCCACCGTCAACAGCACATCTTCCAAATCCGAAATACTCATCGGCTTTCCGGCATCCTTCAATGCCTTCAGCACAAGAATTCTGTTCGCCGTTGGCTTTACCTTTTTCCGTTCCAGCCAAGCCTCAACTGTCGAAAGTTCCATAAGCAGTCTTTTTGTTGCAAATTTATAAAAAAGCCATACATAAACCGACCGTCGGCCATCTTTTGCAAATTGGTTGCATTCGTCCTATTCTTTTTAATTCCCGGAAATCGGAATAATCATCCTGTTAGGCTCCTCCATCGACCACTGCACTTGCCAGGTTCTGCCATCATTGCGGTCAAGAAGGATAAACGTATAAATGTTGTCTGTCGGAGTCAGACTAAAACGTCCCTCATAAGCTTTCTGCGTTCCGTTGACCAGCGAAACGCCATTCAACGGCACTTCAAACCGATTGTCACCGCTTACATCATATTGAACTTGCCATATTTTGCCATTACGCGTATCCAATTTGAGGAATGTCCACATGTTTCTTGTAGGATACAGTTCAAAATTTTGTGGCATCAGAACCGTCTGATCAACGGCATTCTTTTCATTCACTTTTTTGCTTTCCGAACAGGCGACGAGAAACAGGCAGCTAAAAAGAAAAAGATAACAGAATTTTTTCATAGTACTTAAAGTTTTTGGTGTCAACACTATTCTACAAATTTAGCCATAAATAAACGAATCGCCAACATTTGAAACTGAATAAAAGTCAATCACTCACAAAAAAGGCGACAACTCTTTTCCATGCTTTCATTTTCGGGCGATTTTCAGTAAGTTTGCGAAAAAATTTCCCCATGGACGAACTATTCTATTCAGCGGTTGATTTGCTGAAACAATTGATAGCCACACCGTCGGTGAGCCGCGACGAAACGCATGCCGCCGACGTAATTGAAAAATTCATGCGCGACAACGGTTGCCTGCCCGAGCGCAGCGGCAACAACGTGTGGTGCAAGTCGGCCGACTTTTCGCCGGCAAAGCCGACTCTTCTGCTCAACTCCCACATCGACACCGTAAAACCGGTAGCCGGATGGACCTACGACCCTTTTCAGCCTACAGAAGATGAAAAAGGACGAATCTACGGATTGGGAAGCAACGACGCGGGAGCTTCGGTGGTCAGCCTGCTGGCAAGTTTCTTGTGGCTTACACAACGGCCCCAACCCTACAACCTGATTTTCCTGGCTTCGTGCGAAGAGGAAGTGAGCGGACGCAACGGCATCGAATCCGTACTGCCCATGCTGCCGCCCGTCAGCGTGGCAATTGTGGGCGAACCTACCGGCATGAATCCTGCCGTAGCCGAAAAAGGACTGATGGTGCTTGACGGTGAAATAACCGGAGTATCGGGCCACGCCGCACGTAACGAAGGGGTAAATGCTATCTACAAGGCCGTACAGGCCGTTGAAGCTCTTCGGACACTTACGTTCCCGAAGGAATCGGCCTATCTGGGCCCGGTGAAAATCAGTGTCACGCAAATCAATGCCGGTACGCAGCACAATGTCGTGCCCGACCTCTGCAAAATCGTAGTCGATGTCCGCACCACAGATGCCTATACCAACGAAGAAACACTGGAAATGATTCGCAAGGCCGTGCCCGACTGCACGCTCACACCGCGCAGCACCCGCCTGCGCCCATCGTCGATAGCCGCCAATCACCCGATTGTGCAACGCCTTGTGTTTGCCGGCAAAACTCCGTTCGGCTCGCCTACATTGAGCGATCAGGCACTGATGCCGTTCCCCTCCGTGAAAATCGGTCCGGGCGACTCAGCCCGCTCGCACACGGCCAATGAATATATCCGCCCGGAGGAAATCCGCGAAGCCATTCAACTCTACACAACGACACTCCATCAACTCAACATAGTTTAATACGCAAAACAAAATGCCAACCAACCAATATTTAGCCTCTAAGCCCCGATACGAAATTCTTGACGGTCTCCGCGGCGTTGCAGCACTTACCGTCATCATTTTCCACTTGTTTGAAACCTATTCCAAAGGTCCGGTTTTCCAAATTGTCAACCATGGCTACCTTGCCGTCGACTTCTTTTTTGTCCTTTCCGGATTTGTGGTAGGCTATGCCTATGACGACCGCTGGGATAAAATGTCAATCGGTAGTTTCTTCAAACGCCGTCTGATTCGTCTCCACCCGATGGTGGTGGTCAGCACACTTATCGGTGCATCCTTTTTCTATCTTCAGGATTGCGATGCGTTTTCCAACATATCCCAAACCGGCGCAGGAAAATTCCTGCTCTGCATTCTTTTGGGCATTCTGATGATTCCCGCCGGTAAAAATATGGATATCAGAGGTTGGGGAGAAATCAACGGATTCAACGGACCGAACTGGACATTAACTTATGAATACGTAGCCAACATTCTCTATGCTTTCTTTTTCCGCCACCTCGGAAAAGTGAGTCTGGCAATACTGGTCGGCCTCTGTGCTATATTGACTCTGAACCTGACACTGAACTGGGACATTTTCGGACTTTGGGTCGACCGCACGGCACAAGCCTATACGGTCATCGGCGGCTGGAGTCTGACAGCTCCGCAAATTCTCATCGGATTCACCCGCCTGCTTTATCCGTTCCTTTGCGGACTGTTGTTGTCGCGAATAGGGAAATACATCACCGTGAAAGGCGGTTTCTGGTGGTGCTCCCTGCTTCTATTGGTTGTTCTGTGCACACCCTACATGGGCGACAGCATCAACATCCGCGACGGCATCTATAATGCAGCGTGCATCCTGTTCATATTCCCGCTGATGGTAATGATTGGAGCAGGAAGCCGTATTTCCGGAAAATTCAGCACAAAGGTCTGCAAATTCCTCGGTGATATCTCCTACCCGGTCTACATCGTCCACTATCCGTTCATCTATTTGCAGGTGGCTTGGGTGCGCCATAATCCCGAAGCGCCGCTCTATCAGCACGTATGTGTAGGCGCAGGTGTATTCTTTTTCTCCGTTCTTCTTGCCTATTCACTGTTGAAATCATACGACGAACCTGTGCGCGAATGGCTCAAGAACAAACTTTTCAAAACCGTCAAACAAACGGAAAAACGATGAAAACTCTGATAACTTTCTGCCTGCTTCTGTGTCTGTCGGCACCGCACGTTCAGGCACAACTCATCACGGGTGCCGATTTCAGTTGGCTGACGGAGCAGGAAGCCGAAGGAATCACCTTCGCCGACAGCAACGGCAACAGCCGCGACTGCGTGCAACTGCTCAAGGAAAACGGCATCAATGCGGCGCGGTTTCGCGTGTGGGTCAACCCGGCGGACAATTGGTGCAACGCTGACGATGTGACGGAAAAGGCACGGAGAGCCAGCCGGGAAGGCATGAAAATCATGATTGACTTCCACTACAGCGATTCATGGGCCGACCCGTCGAAACAGTTCACCCCGGAAGTTTGGACAGCCTACGACATACAGGAACTCTGCACGGCTGTCTACAACCATACGCGCGACGTGCTTGGCCGCCTGAAAGCGGAGGGCATTGCCGTCGACTGGATTCAGGTAGGCAACGAAACCCGCGGAGGCATGCTCTATCCGTTGGGAAAAATTGAAAACGGTGAGAATTTTGCATGGCTGGTCAATTCGGGCTACGACGCCGTAAAGTCGGTATTTCCCGATGCCAAAGTGATTGTGCATGTCGACAACGGTTGGGATGCCGAACTTTTCGACTATGTTTTTGACTATCTCACGGAACATCAGGCCCGCTACGACCTGATTGGAATGTCGCTCTATCCGGTCAATACCTACGACAGTCAGTCGGCCGACTATTTCCGCACGTCACAGTGGAAGGAAAAAGCCGACCTGTGCCTGCAAAACATCCGCCATGTGGCAGATAAATACGGTAAAGATGTCATCATCTGCGAAACCGGCATGCCGAACGCTTATACGACCGAAACGCTTGCCGACGGACAAACATGGGAGCAACGGTGCAGCGACGACGCTTCCAACTACTACACCTATATGCTGCCCGAACTCGCACGCACTCCTCAATGCGAGGGAATTTTCTATTGGGAACCGCAATGCTACGGCAATTGGAAGGCATATCCGATGGGTGCGTTCCTAAGCAACGGCTCGCCCAACGGCGTGTTCAACGCTCTCCGCAATTTCCACGACCAGTCGGGCATACGGCAGATTTCAGCCGACAACGACTGCCACCTGCATCTGTCAGGGAAAAAACTCTGCATTACGGGGAATACCGCCGTAACGTCGGTTGCCGTCTATGCTCTGTCGGGAACTCCCCTGTTCCAAGCCTTTCCCGACACCGGCGAATACAGCCTTGACCTTTCGTCACTTTCCGCCGGACTCTATCTGCTGACAGTCAGTACCCCCTCCCACACATTCAGCCGACTGCTGGCAATATAGGCTAACAATAGCGCGATCTATTTTCTGAAAGGAACACAAACAAATATAGAGCATATTATTGCTTTTTTGTTAGATAATCTTCCAATTTCATTACTGAATTTACTATCTTTGCACGAAACATGCAACTGTGCGGAACAAACCCATTACGGATTTTCTGCCATTTACAATCAAACAGCTATTCAAAAAACTTATGGAAAAAATCATATTGACAGGCGACCGTCCTACCGGCAAACTTCACCTCGGACACTACGTCGGCTCACTCCGCCGCCGTGTGGAACTTCAGAACTCCGGCGAATTCGACAAGATTTACGTCATGATTGCCGATGCTCAGGCTTTGACCGACAATGCCGACAATCCTGAAAAAATCCGTCAGAACATCATCGAGGTAGCCCTCGACTATCTTTCTGCCGGACTCGACCCGGAAAAAACCACCATTTTCATCCAGTCACAAGTTCCGGAACTTTGCGAACTGACGGTCTACTATATGAACCTCGTAACCGTTTCCCGCGTTCAGCGCAACCCGACGGTGAAAACGGAAATCAAGATGCGCAACTTCGAAACGAGCATTCCTGTCGGTTTCTTCTGCTATCCGGTCAGCCAGGCTTCCGACATCACAGCCTTCCGCGCTACAACCGTACCGGCCGGCGAAGACCAGGAACCGATGATTGAGCTGACTCGCGAAATCGTGGGCCGCTTCAACAACATCTACGGCAAAACACTTGTTGAGCCGGAAATCCTGCTGCCCGACAATGCCGCCTGCATGCGCCTTCCGGGTATCGACGGCAAGGCCAAGATGAGCAAGTCGCTCGGCAACTGCATCTACCTTTCCGATACGGCCAAGGATGTGGCAAAGAAAGTGAAGAGCATGTACACCGATCCGCTCCATCTCAACGTAAGCGACCCGGGACACCTTGAAGGCAACTGCCCGTTCATCTATCTCGACGCCTTCTGCAAGGACGAACACTTTGCAAAATACTGCCCTGACTACAAGAACCTTCAGGAAATGAAGGACCACTATACCCGCGGCGGTCTGGGTGACGGCACCGTGAAGAAATTCCTCATCAACATCCTCGAAGAAACGCTCGCACCGATTCGCGAACGCCGTCAGGAGTTTGAAAAGGATATCCCGGCCGTGTTCGACATCCTGAAACGTGGCAGCGAAGAAGCACGCCGTGTGGCAGCCGCTACGCTCGACGATGTACGCCGCGCCATGCGCATCAACTACTTCGACGATGCCGACCTCATTGCCGAACAGGCCAAGAAATATCAGAAATAAGGGAATCACCTCCTCCATACACATCCGTCGCCGGTATGCGCCCAGCCGCACACCGGCGACGCTGTTTTTCCACCTGCACTCTTTTCCCGTCAAAAGCATATAGACAAATATAGATAAAACCGCAAACGGCATAGATTTTCAACGGAAACATTTCCATTCGCAGCAGGAAATCAGTAAATTAGCAACAACCAATAGGCTGCATCACCAAAATCTATGTCATATGAAAAAACTGTTTGATTTATTTCTCATTGCCATTTTTCTGAACTTTGCCGGAACTGCCGAAGCGCAGTTTCTCAAGAAATTAGGGAACGAACTGAAAAAGGCTGCCACGGAAACACTGAAAGAAGCCACGAAAACCGACACGCCTCAACAACAAACAGGCAACACGCAGGCTCAAAAAACGAATTCCGCTGCACAGCCGTCGCAACCGGCAGGCCCCGGAATGCTCACGCTGGACGAACAATCGTTCAACGTGCCCCGTATCACTCCGGACACAAAACTGATCAATGTTCCGGAATTTTGTGAAATCTCCGATGTCCACAACGGTGTGTTTTCGGTCTACGACACCGACCGTATGCTCTATGCCTTCTACCTGAAGGACGGCAGGAAGCTATTCGACTATATGTGGCGGAGTGTCGACAATTCCTACACGGTACCGCGTTTCGACGGCGGTGTATGCGTGGTACGCTCCACCCAACAGCGCGGTTCCTCCTATCCGCTCTGCATTCTCTACAAAAACGGCCAAGTCAAGGAACTGAGCACACAATATGTGTTTTCCACCCAATTTGTCGACGGACTGGCGCGAATGCAGAAACAGAACGCCGATATGTCGACCGTATGGGTATATGTCAACACGGAGGGCAAAGAAGTGTTCCCGCAACTGAACTCAGCTTCCTATTCCTCCTTTATCACCGAGAAGAACCCCATAGCACCGCTCTCCGAAGGCTTGCGTGCCCACTACGACAATAAGCTGAAAAAATGGGGCTACATCGACGAAAAGGGCAACATCGTCATTCAGCCGCAATTCGCACAGGCCCGGCCGTTCAGCGACGGGATGGCGGCCGTAGCGAATGAACAATTCAATCCCACATGGGGCTTCATCAATACCAAAGGATATATGGTGCTGAAACCCGCCTACAGGGGACGTGTCAGCGATTTCAACAGCGGCTATTGCTGCTGGCGGGACGAAGACCACGGTGTGGACCGCTTTATCGACAAGACCGGAAATGCCGTCAAAAGCTACCCTTCGGCTACGCCTTTTGAAAACGGATATGCTTTCGTTTACAAGCAAGGCTGGGACGAGGACAACTATCTGACCGTCGTCGACCAGCGGTTTCGGGAAGTGGGACAAACGCTTAAATTCTATATCGACAAAAACGACCGTACGCCCAACGGCATCCTGTGGGGAGAAGCCGGAGTAGCCTCGATAGGCAACGGGGGCGATCCCTATGTGGTAACGCCCGACGGAAAGATTCCCATCCGCCTGTGGAACCTTGACTACAACCGACGCGGCCACGGCAGCATCGGCGAATTTACGGCCGACTATATGGCGCTGGTGGAATCCTACGACAAGTACGACAACCCGCAATACGGGTTCATCGACCCATTGGCACAATACGTGCTGTTCTTTAAAAAGCAGTCGTCATTTTCTCCGTCCGCTACCATCCATATTCCGGAAGAAATGGGGCTTACCTACGTTTCGAACGACACCACCCTTGCCGACTCCGTGTTGAACAGCATCGACCTTGCCGACATCGACATCCAGTGGCTCGTCCGCAACAACATCATCCGCAAATACCTGTTTTTCTTCCCGCCTGTCGACGGAAGTCCGGGTCCGAACATCCCGCCCGCTGACGACGAAGGAGATGGCCGTCCGCGTTATGAACCGGGTGGAAACAAGGAAGTCCCCGACAACGGCACGCTTCCTCCTTCAACAATCCCGCCGGTGCTTCCGCAGGACATTGACTTGGCAACCCTTGGCAATGCTCTCAAGCAGACACCACGCCCGATTCCTCCCATTTTCGAGATTTTCCAACCTGATACGGCTGCCATCGGACCGACAACAAAAGAAGAACCCACCTACCGCGTAACTACCGTTGCCGATCCTCCGGAAGGCGGAACAGTCAGCGGTGCCGGCAGCTATAAGTTCGGCGAAACATTCGCCATCGAAGCTTTACCGAACGAGGGCTACACCGCCGGACGCGTGTTCTGCTCTTCGGGATATTTCAACAATGGCAGCTCGCTGGACAACATCACCATGGAAGGTGAAGATCTGGAATTTACCGCCATTTTCATAAAAAACGACACCGTCAAGGCTGTCGAAGGTTCGAAGATTCTGGCCGAGAAGCACCGTTTCGGTCAAACCGGAGCTGAATTTGTGGACTGCACCGTCTATCTGGAGCAGAACGACACGATGAACATCAGCACGCCTTACGGCGAAAAGACCTACGGATTCCTGACAGCCATCATCGACCCGAACCGCACCTACACCTCGCCGACGGACGAGAACGGCAGCATCAGCATGAAATTCTTCTTCGTACCGATGCGCATTTCGGGCATGATTGTCGACGGCAACCGCAAATACCTTGTGCTCGACGGCGGACAGTTGATGGTGGGAGGTGTCAACATTCAGATGGAAAGCATCATGGAAAGCCTGTTCTACAACTTTATCATGGCATTCAACGGCGGTATGCGGGCCACCATTTCCGACGGACACTACCGCATTGAAATGATTGACGAAGACGAAACGACCGGAGAATTCACTCTCGGCATGCTCGAACGCTTCTCGCCGGAATACGGCTGGCTTCTTGCCGACGATTCACGGATAAAGAACAATAACGAAGAAATCGGCACCGGACTCTCGGCCATCTTCAGCGCCGCACGCCAGCCCATGTCGATGCCGTCGTGGCTGTTCCGCGGCTGCCGGCTGAAGCAGTCTGACAGGCAGGAGGTGCTCTGGACCCCGCCGGCAACATGGTATGAAAGCAACAGCCTGTTCACCACCATTACGCAGGCACTGCTCAATGCCATGCGCAACCTCAACAAACCGACGAACTGATTCTACAGGACGACACGCAACTGCGCATTTGAAAAATAAATGCGCAGTTGCTTTTTTATTTCCGCAGCATATGTTATCTTTGTGATATCATAATAATATCATAAAACACCATTTCTATGAATACGAACGAATTCAATTTCAAGGGTTTTCGGATGAACGGCTTTCTCGCCCTGTTTATTTTCTTTTTTCTGTTGGCGGGAGCGGTTGCCGTCTGCTTTTTCGCGGGTGGAATCTACTACATTTTGGGAGCCGTACTGGCGGTGCTTTGGATTATTCTGAACTGCGGCTACATGATGCTTGAGCCTAACGAGGCACGTGTCATGGTGTTTTTCGGGAAATATAAAGGCACATTCAAGGAAACCGGCTATTTTTGGGTAAATCCGTTCATGAGCACCAAGAAACTGTCGCTGCGCGCACGAAATCTGGACATCGACCCCATTAAGGTGAACGACAAGATAGGCAATCCCGTTCTTATCGGCCTCGTATTGGTATGGAAACTGAAGGACTCCTACAAAGCCATGTTTGAAATCGACGCACAGACCATGGCGAGCGCAGCCGGAACGACCGAAAACGGAAAGACTACGGGCAGCACCGTGGCCAACCGCATGAACGCATTCGAAAACTTTGTCAGAATACAAAGCGACGCGGCACTGCGTCAAGTGGCAGGACAATATGCCTACGACGACAACGAGACGGACGCCGGCGAACTCACACTGCGCTCCGATGGTGAGGAAATCAACGACCAACTGGAGCAGAAACTGAACGAGCGTCTTGACATGGCAGGCATCGAAGTCGTGGAAGCACGCATCAACTACCTTGCCTATGCTCCTGAAATTGCAGCCGTCATGCTCCGCCGCCAACAGGCTTCGGCCATCATCAGTGCCCGTGAAAAGATTGTGGAAGGTGCCGTATCGATGGTTCACATGGCATTGGACAAGCTGTCGAAAGACGACATCGTGGAACTCGACGAAGAGAAAAAGGCGGCCATGGTGAGCAACCTGCTGGTAGTGCTTTGCGCCGACGAAGCCGCACAGCCCGTAGTGAACACCGGAACGCTGAACCATTAATTCGGAATCTGTAGCTGAATGACCAAGAAAGAAAATTCCACAAAAAGTTTCGTACTTCGCATTGATACCGCCACGATGGAAGCCATTGAAAAATGGGCTGCCGACGAATTTCGCAGCACCAACGGTCAGCTCCAGTGGATTATCAACGAAGCCCTGCGCAAAAGCGGCCGGCTGAAAAAGAAGAAATCCACCGGCACAACGGAGGAATAATCCCCGCCACATCAAAAGCAAACCGTCAGCACCCTTCCATAAGGACGAGCCACAGGAACGTCCCCTCCTCGGCAAAACCATTCTGCTTCGCAATGCCACGACAAAAAAAGTTTACGGTTTACCATTTACAGTTTACGGAAAACTCCCTAATCTCTAACCTCTAACCCATAACCTCTAACATACCCCTCAGCCGCAAGCGGCAGCCCCCCTTTCTAAGGTGGGCACAGCTAACGCGGTGGTTATCAATCAGTTGATTTTACAAAATTGTAGGGACACACCCCAG
The DNA here is from genome assembly GCA_900548875.1 of uncultured Porphyromonadaceae bacterium. GTDB lineage: Bacteria > Bacteroidota > Bacteroidia > Bacteroidales > Muribaculaceae > Limisoma. The sequence continues at coordinate 51,377 of URMA01000005.1, forward strand.
GTGTGTCCGAAAAAAGGTGTGTCCGAAAAATCCATTGGATTCAACCAACCTCATGGACAACAATTTATATCCACTATCCTTCATCCGCCTTCATCAGAACCGATAGCCTACGCCCAGCGAGAAGGTCTGCAGGTCGCTGATATAATTATTGTCGAGGAACGAGCACTTATAGCCCAGCCCCAACACAAGGCAGCCCATTTCAAACGCTACCTCGGCCTTGACTCCGGCAGTGACACGCATTTCAAATCCTTGATTTTTAACGATGTTCCACCCCTTTTGGGTACGCCCGCCCAATATATATTCCCCATAAGGGCCGACACCGAAGCGCAACGCCCAATTGTCAAGAAGCGGAACACGATAGTTCACCAGCACGGGAACAGAAAAAGTATACAGCGAATACCACTGATCCGTTGGCATTTTTTTCGCACAGTTCGAACCATACGCAAATTCCACTTTCGGCATTATGCTCCATTTCGGAGTAAAACGGATCTCATAACCGGCACCGGCATAAGCCCCGACACCTACTCCATATTCAACAAACCCCGGATAGCTTCGCGAATTGTAGCGGCTCGACAACGTAAGTCCACCCTGCACCTCGAAGGCATTGCGAGGTTTCGACTCACTCTCCTGCGCATGCACGCCCACACACGCCAACATCACAAAAAGCACAGCAAACAGTTTTTTCATCATGATTGCACAAATTTAGTTCTACAAATTTGTTCCATCTATCAGAACCGGTAGCCTACACCCAGCGAGAAGGTTTGCAGGTCGTCAATTATATTTTTGTCACGCAAAGAGCATTTATAGCCTACGCCCAGCACCAGACTGCCCAATTCCAACGCGACCTCCGCTCTCACTCCAACAGTAGAAAGCACCTCAAAACTTTGATTCTTCGTTATACGCCATCCGTCATCCTTTCGGCCGCCCAACACAGTCTCTCCGTAAGGACCGACACCGAAGCGCAATGCACGATTATCGCGAAGCTGAACACGATAGTTCACCATTATCGGCACTGAAACAGTATAGAACGACATCCAATACAAAGATTTGAGCACGCCATACGTACCGTTCGAGCCATAGGCAAATTCCACTTTCGGCATAAAGCTCCAGTGCGGGGTAAATCGGATTTCATAGCCGGCTCCGGCATAGGCCCCGACTCCTACTCCACATCCTACCCAAGAACGTGCGTCGCCATACAAATTCGACAACGTAAGTCCCCCCTGCACCTCAAAGGCATTGCGAGGTTTCGAGTCACTCTCCTGCGCATGCACGCTCACACACGCCAACATCACAAAAAGCACTGTAAACAGTTTTTTCATCATGATTGTATAAGTTTAGTTCTACAAAATCCGGGAAAACGATACCCGGAAAGGTTATTTTTTCAACCGTAAAAATAGACACAATCCGTGAAACAAACGACAAATACCGATATATCACAGCCATCGCAAACGACTATGAAACAGATAATTGAAAAAATATTTTTATATCATCCGTAAATCAGCCCAAACGAAGGCTCTTTTTCTGTCCCATCGCCCCCTATTTCTCCATCATCCGCAGGAGGTAGTCCTTCAGCGGTTCGGACAAGTTCATCTTTTTGGCGATGCGGGCTTTTTTCGTATTTACATAATTCGGGTTGGAATAACCCATACATACGGCTATCTCGACATACGAAAAACCACAGCACATCAGCCCGACGAAATGCAGTTCCTCATCGCTCAACTCCGGGTAAGCCTCCTGCAACCGGCCATATTTCATGTCGACGAAATAGCGGAAATCCCGCCAAAAATCATCCGGAAGTTTCGACTTCTGAATCCGTTCCTTGAATTTCTTGGAAAACAGCACTGGCTGGTCGGCATAGCGGTACGACATGTCGATCAGTTCCCGAATGTTGTCAAGCAAGCCCGAAAAGGCAGATTCCAAACGGACATCTTCCTCCAACTGCTCAAACAGTCGGCTTTTCATGCTGCGGTTCTCGCCCTGCACCTGCTCCACCAGCTGACGGTACTCACGGAGGCGGTGGTGACGGCGAACGATGACAATCGCCAACACCAGACAGACCGTCGTCACGCAGAAAAACAATGCCGACCACAGCGTCCGCTCCTGCTTCAGTTCAAGATTGCGATACTCCGCCTGCTTCTTGTCGAACCGCTTTTCGATGGAAAACAACTGCCGCTGAAGTGAAATGGAGTTTATTGAATCCGTAAAATCCCTACTCCATACTACCGATTGATAAGCCTGTCGATAATCTCCTTCTTGTAAGGCAATTTCTTTTAATGCAGCTTCACGAGATACTTTCTCTTCTTCCGTTAACGGATGCTTGTCTTCAAGATTCAGATAATACCGGGCAGAATCCGGCATTCCCAATTTGGCATAAGCATAGGCGGCATCGTAATAACTGTTATTGTCATACAGGTATTTCCGTCCGTAACGGATAATGTAGACCGACAAGTCCTTTTCCTTTTCATATTCCGAACTCAGTTCATAATTCCGAGCTATAAACCTCAAGACTCTATAATAAGCTGCACTGTCTTTTGTTTCTTTAGCGATTGCAACACCTTCATTCAAATACTTTCGTGCGCTGTCTTGATTCACTCGCCGAAAATGGGCCCCCAATTGAGATGCAGTGCTAAACTCCATCCTTTTCTTTCCTGCTTTTTTATAATAATAAAGAGCTTTTCTATATTTCTCCAACCTTTTGTCATTTTGAATATAATTCATCGCATATATTTTAGCCATCCAATTGTTGATACGCCCCAACAGTGCGTAGTCGGAAGTATCGGCCACCGATTCAGCACGCTTCAGCCATTCGAGCGCACCCACTTGGTCGCCCGACGACAACAGTTCTGCCGACTTATACAAATAGGAACGCGTTCGCTTTTCTGCATCACGCCCCGACTGATAATAGTCAACGGCAACATCTATCAGCGAATCCGTCGCTACGCTGTCAAACAGCTTGTATTCTGCCTGCGTCAGCAGCAGCGCATAGAGCGCACGATTTCCCTTGCCCGAAAGTCCATCGGGGGCAATCGTTTTCAGAATGGTATAGGCACTGTCAGGCCGAGGTTCTATCAGGCTGTCGGCAAGCACAAGGCGGCTGTCAGTTTTCCCACGGTCACAACCAACAATACAGATGGAGAGCAGCAACGCAAATAACAACAGTTTTTTCATTTCGGTATATCAGCAAAGTTTTATAAAAGGTTCCAAGTGCAAAGATAGTGCAAGGTGAGTGGAGAAAAAAATATCGAAACTTGTTTCAGATATTTTTTATCCCGAACCGCAATATTTCATTCCATTGAAAATTATCATGTCACAGACAACAGCAACCTGGGGATTTTTCGGACACACCTTTTTTCGGACACACCTGGGGTGTGTCCCTACAATTTTGTAAAATCAACTGATTGATAACCACCGCGTTAGCTGTGCCCACCTTAGAAAGGGGGGCTGCCGCTTGCGGCTGAGGGGTATGTTTTAGGTTAGGGGTTAGAGGTTAGGGAACTTTCCGTAAACTGTAAACTGTAAACCGTAAACCGTAAACCACAAAACCGTAACCCCTTATTTTTCCTACTGATGAACAAGTCTTTTATGAAATTTGCTGCCAACTGTTTTCCAATGTATCTGCCGACGGGAAGCAATGGCAAGAGCCAACAGATAGGAACCGATGGTGATGACAAGGAAGGTGATATAGAACGTGGCAATAGCGTTGGTTGCATTGTCGGCAAAATAGTGTTGACGCAGAATCCAGCGTTTCAAGAAATACATATAGGGCATGTGGAGTGCCATAATGGCAAGTGAATTTCTTCCAAACGATGCCAACAAGTGATTCAAATGTGTTGGTTTGGCAAAATAGCGCACATTCAGCAGCAAAATAATGGCGGCCAACGCCCCACCATAGAAAAGCGCCGCATTGGCAGGCAAATAGCCGCACAGCACGTCGAAACGGAAATTGTTCACCCGACAGTAGACCACCGTACCGGCAAACGCCAATGCCGCCCCACCCAGCACCCAGCGGTTGCGGGTGGGCTTCGTCCATTCCTGCTGTTTCATAAAGGCTCCCAAACTGTAGAACGGCAAAGCATAGAACGACTGCCGCAAGTCGAGCGGCAATTCCACTTTCCAATAGTAGAACGTAAGTCCGATAGCAAATGTGATGGCAAGCAGGACACGCTTGTTCTTCACCAACAAGTCGAGCAAGTAATAGACTACGGAAATATTGAACAAGGCAATCAAGAACCACGACGGCCCGACAATAGCCGAAGGGAACCACCACGAAATACGATGGAGAGGCTTCAGCCATCCCCCGCCCTGCCACCAGAACAGCGCGGCAAAGAAAAGCGAATAGAGGGCAAACGGAATGATAAGCGACCGGAAACGGGTCCACACGAAATTGCGCTTCTGCCGATAGAACATACCCGAAAGGAAAAAGAAAAGGGGCATGTGGAAAATATAGATTTCCATATCAAGATACCCCCGAAGGTGCGCCCAAATCACACAAATAATGCCGACGCCCTTCAATACATCAATCCGTAAATCACGCTCTTTCATACCTTCTTCAAAATCCGCCGCGAAGGTACGCATTTTTTTCATATCCAACGCCATAGCCAATAAAAAAATCAGCCGGAACGACAAATTCGTCCCGGCTGACGGTATTGTTTAAAACGCCACAGACAAAAATGAATCCGTACAATGACCGATTTAGATTAAACGGCTAAAGATTTATGGGCCGCTTGCGAATAGCAAACTTCAATAATCGGTTCACCAAGTACATTTTCAATAGAAACAAGCGTATCGATAGTGAAATTGTGAGTTCCACGCATCCATTTGCTGATTTCTGATTCATTTTTTCCAAGACGTAGCGCAAGGTCTTTTTGCTTAAGGCCTTTTTCCTCCAAAATCTCGTGAATTCTATCCACTATCCGAAAAGACAAATCGATCATACGTCTTGCTTCCGGATTAACCTTCCGACGTCTTTCCTCGATTATACAACACATCGAATCGTACCTCGTTTTCATATAACGTTATTTTTTCTCTCCGCTGAGCAGCGATTTGTAGAGCTTGTCGTCGTTGATGACGCGGAGGGCTTCGGTGAAAATATTGTTGCGGCGGTTCACGATGCGGAAATAGGCTTCCATGTCGTAGATGTCGCGCGCCACAAGAGCCTTCACTACGGTACGCAGCATTTCGCGGCTAACGTTGAACTGCTCTTCGTTAAACTTCACGCTGTCGCGTTCGCCGGCTTCAGTCAGCTGTTTCAGCAAATCGTCGCTGACAACAAAATCCTTTTCAAACTTGTCAACGGACGGATATTGTGCCTTCAACTCCTTACGGGTACTGTCGACATATTGCAGCACAAACTGATTGAGCACGCCTTTCGCCACAAGGTCGCGGTAGTAATCGCTGTATTCCGTCGTGTCGAGCGGAACGAATACATCCGGCATAATACCACCCCCGCCATACACCGCACGGTGGTTTTTCAACGTGTAGCACTTCAGCGAGTCGGCAAACTGAATGCTGTCGGCATTCGAAAATTCGCCGTGCTTGTAGCGGTCGACGATGTCCATTTCGTAGTCCTCAAGGTCGCCGGGCTTATAGGGTTTCTGTATGCAGCGTCCCGAAGGCGTATAATAGCGGGCTATGGTCAGTCGCACCATTGTTCCGTCGGGCAGGTCGAGCGGCTGCTGCACCAGTCCTTTTCCGAACGTGCGACGTCCAACCAACACACCGCGGTCCCAATCCTGAATGGCACCCGAAAGAATTTCGCTGGCGGAAGCCGAAAGCTGGTTGACCATCAGCACCACCTTGCCCTTGCGGAAATCGCCGTTGCCGAGAGCGTCGATATCGCGGCGCGGACGGCGGCGTCCTTCGGTATAGACAATCAGTTCGTCGCGGTTGAGGAACTCGTTGGCAAGCTGCGCGGCAATGTCGAGATAACCGCCGCCATTGTCGGTAAGGTCAAGAATCAGCCGCTCCATGCCCTCCTTTTTCAGCTTTTTCATCGCCTCCTTATATTCTTGGAACGAACTGCGGGCAAAACGGCTCAAGCGGATATAGCCGGTCTTGTCGTCGGCCATGTAGGCTGCATCAATACTGTAGACGGGAATCTCGTCGCGCTTCACACGGAATTCCAACAATTCCGGCACATTGCGACGCTTCACCTTGATATTGACCACAGTGCCCTTCGGGCCGCGCAGACGTTTCATGATGTCGCGGTTCTTCATCTTCACGCCGGCAATCACCGTGTCGTTCACCTCCACAAAACGGTCGCCGGGCAGAATACCGACTCTCTCCGACGGTCCGCCGGCAATGGTCTGAATCACGTAGAGCGTATCCTTTTGCATGTTGAACTGAATGCCGATGCCGCTGAAGTTGCCGTCGAGCGGTTCCGTCAGTTCCTTGGTTTCCTCGCGGTCGCTGTACACCGAATGCGGGTCAAGATTTTCAAGCATGCCACGAATGGCATCCTCCACCAGTTTGTCCTCGTCGACCGTGTCGACATAATAGTTGGCAATCGCCGCCTCTACCGCCGACAATTTCTGCCGTGGCGACATTTCGCCGTTGCGCCACGTTGTCTGCGCCGTTGCCAACAAAGCCCCGGCCGCCAACACGCAAAGCGGCAAATATTTTCCAAGTTTCATCATTTTCTTTTGCTATTTGATTTCCGGTAAAACCATTCCTTTCGGGAGCAACGCCGACACGTCGCGACCGTAGCTGATCAGCTCGCGCACAATCGACGAACTGATATGACCGTATTCCGGCAGGGTGTAGAGCAACACCGTTTCCAATCCGGAAATGCTGCGGTTTACCTCCGCCAAGTTCTTTTCGTATTCAAAATCCTGAATCATCCGCACACCACGAAGCAGGAAGCGCGCCCCGCACTCATGGGCGGCATCGACGGTCAGCCCGTCGTAGGAAATCACTTCCACTTTCGGCTCTCCGGCATAATAATCGGAAATCATGCGCATACGCTGTTCTTCGGTCAGAAACGAACGCTTGTTACGGTTGATGCCGATTGCCACGACAATCTTGTCGAAAAGCGGCAATGCACGGTCGACTATCGAGGCATGGCCTATCGTATAGGGATCGAACGACCCCGGAAATATTGCAATTCTCTGTTCCATTTTATCAGTTCAGCAAATCCTCGTCGTCTTCCACCACGAGGTTGTCAATAATAAACAGCTGGCGTTCCATGGTGTTCTTGCCCATGTAGAATTCCAGCATTTCCTTCACAGCATCCTCCTTGCGCAAGGTCACCTGGTCGAGACGCATGTCCGGCCCGATAAACTCGCGGAACTCTTCCGGAGAAATCTCGCCCAAACCTTTGAATCGGGTAATCTCGGCATTGCTACCCAACCGCTCAATGGCCGCCAACCGTTCTTCTTCCGTATAGCAGTAGTAGGTGTCGACCGGAGCTTCGCCTTTCTTGGCACGCCCCTGCCGCTTGGCCGTTTTCTTGTTGCGCACACGGAACAGCGGCGTCTGAAGAATATAGACATGGCCTTTCTTTATCAGGTCGGGGAAGAACTGCAACAGGAACGTAATCATCAGCAAACGGATGTGCATGCCGTCGACATCGGCATCCGTCGCGATAATCACCTTGTTGTAGCGCAGTCCGTCGAGTCCGTCCTCAATGTTGAGTGCAGCCTGAAGCAGATTGAACTCTTCGTTTTCATAGACCACCTTCTGCGTCTTGCCATAGGTGTTCAGCGGCTTACCGCGCAACGAGAACACCGCCTGGGTTTCCACGTTGCGGATCTTGGTAATGGACCCCGTTGCCGATTCACCCTCGGTGATGAAAATCATCGACTCGTCGCGGCGGTCACCCTTCGGGTCATTATAGTGTATGCGGCAGTCGCGCAGCTTGCGGTTGTGAAGACTCGCCTTCTTCGCACGCTCGCGCGCTATTTTCGTCACGCCGGCAATTGCCTTGCGTTCCTTTTCCGATTCCTGTATTTTTTGCAGCATGGCTTCCGCCACATCGGCATGCTTGTGCAGATAGTTGTCGACCTGCTCCTTGATAAAGTCGCCGACAAACTTGTTGACACTCACCCCCGACAGCGGGAACGGATTACCGTTAGAATCCGTTTCCGGCGCCATGGTCAGCGAACCCAGCTTGATTTTTGTCTGACTTTCGAAAGTCGGCTCAATCACATTGATGGAAATCGCCGCTACCATACCGTTGCGGATATCCTGAAAATCCATGTTCTTACCATAGAATTCCTTGATGGTACGGGCAATGTGCTCCTTGAATGCGCTCTGGTGCGTACCGCCCTGCGTCGTATGCTGTCCGTTGACAAACGAATAATATTCCTCACCGTATTGCGGACAATGGGTGAACGCTATTTCAATGTCTTCACCTTTCAGATGCACAATCGGATAAAGTCCTGGCGAAGTCATATTGTCGTTGAGCAAATCCACCAGACCGTTACGGCTGATGATGCGGTGGCCGTTGAAATAGATGGCCAGTCCGGTGTTCAGATAGGTATAGTTGCGGAGCATCGTTTCAATAAAGTCAGTGCGGAAACGATAGTTGCGGAACAAGGTGTTGTCGGGCTCGAAAAAGATATACGTGCCGTTTTCTTCCTCCGTCGGATGCGTCACGTCGCTAATCAAATCGCCCTTTTCGAAAACAGCCTCACGCATTTCTCCGTCGCGCACGGTGCGCGCAATGAAACGGGAACTGAGGGCATTGACAGCCTTGGCACCGACACCGTTCAGACCGACACTTTTCTTAAAAACCTTCGTGTCATACTTGGCACCTGTGTTCAACATCGACACGGCGTCGACAAGACTACCCAAAGGAATACCACGGCCGTAGTCGCGCACCGAAACGCGCAACTCGTCCTCCAGCTGAATGTCGATCCGCTTTCCGGCTCCCATCTTGAATTCATCAATGCTATTGTCGACAATTTCCTTCAACAACACATAAATGCCGTCCTCCACCTGCGAGCCGTCACCCAAACGCCCGATATACATACCCGGACGTGTTCGGATATGTTCCATGTCGTTCAAATGCCGGATATTCTCCTCGGTATACGCTGCCGGTTCCACAATCCCGTTCTGTTGTTCCTCCGCCTGTTCGATATTTTCTGCCATAGTCTGTAATTATTCCTGCTGACAGACAGATTCTTTTCTCTGCCTATCCTCTACAAAGATACGGAATCACCGCCTAAATTCAAAATTTTCCACATTTTCTGCGCCAAAAGCCTCCATACAGACGCTGAAACGCTTTGAAAATACGAAAGTATTCGTTACTTTTGAGAAATGCAGATTCGGTTCAAGCAATTACCATGGAAGTAGGAACCGTTTGTAATATTATTGTTACAACTTTATGATATTTTCGCAAAAAATTCAGACTTTATGAAACGGAACAAATTTGAGCAATATTATCTGGAAAGAGACATCAGCTGGATGTTTTTCAACCGACGGATTCTACAGGAAGCCTGCAAAAGCAACGTGCCTCTTCTGGAACGACTTTCTTTTCTCGGCATCTACTCCAACAATCTGGATGAATTTTTCCGCGTCCGTGTCGCTTCACAGACCCGTATCGCCGAATGTGCCGGCAAAGCGGCGGCCAAAGAACGGAAACACGCACAAGAAGTAATCAAAACCATCGCAAAACTCAACAGTTCCTACACAAGAGAATACGAAAATGCCATACATTCGGTCATGACCGACCTTCGCAACGAAAATATCTGCCTGATTGACCATACGGAAGTCACCGAAGAACAGATGGAAGTCATCCACTCGTTCTATGAAGAACGACTGAGCGGACAGACCATCCCTATCTGGTTCTCGGCCATCCGCGAACTGGACTATGATTCCGACGAAAGCATCTACCTGGCGGTAAAGCTCGAGAAAGCGACAACCCGAAAAAGCTACGACTACGCCTATCTGGAACTCCCGGTTGCTTCCTGCGGACGCTTTATCCAACTTCCGGAAAAAGACGGGAAAAAATATCTGATGTACCTTGACGACATCGTCCGCTGCTGTCTGCCGCTGATTTTCCGAGGTCTGGGATTTACCGGCTTCGAGGCCTACGCCTTCAAGTTCACCCGCGATGCTGAAATGGAAATCGACAGCAACATCGACAGCGGCATGCTCCAGCGCATATCGAAAGGCGTAAAAAGCCGTAAGCGCGGAGAACCCTTGCGCATTATCTACGACGCTTCCATGCCCGACGACCTGCGGAAACGCGTCCTCAACAAACTGGAGCTGGACAGATACGACACAGTTGTCAGCGGCGGAAAATACCACAATCATAAAGACCTGATGAAATTCCCCGACTTCGGACGAAGTGACCTTAAATATCCGAAATGGCAACCCATACGCAAACCGGAACTGGCTGAACAGGAGAGCATATTGGAAGCCATCCGGCAGAAAGACCGCTTTATCCATGTGCCTTACCATGATTTTTCATCGTTTCTGCGCGTGCTGCAAGAAGCGGCCGTCAGCAAAAACGTGAAAAGCGTGAAAATCACGCTCTACCGTCTGGCCAAGGAATCGAAAGTCGTAAAGGCGCTGATTGGAGCAGCCCGCAACGGCAAAAAGGTGACCGTCGTCATTGAGCTGCTCGCCCGTTTCGACGAAACGTCCAACATCCACTGGTCGAAAAAAATGCGCGATGCCGGCATCAATGTGATATTCGGCGTAGAAGGTCTGAAAGTCCATTCCAAAGTTGCGCACATAGGCATGAAGACCGGCGTCGACATTGCCTGTATCAGTACCGGCAATTTCCATGAGGGAAATGCCCGGACCTATACCGACTGCATCCTGATGACAGCTTCGCCACGAATCGTGAAGGACGTTGACAACGTGTTCAGTTTCATCGAACGCCCCTACCGTTCTACCAAGTTCAAGGAACTGATGGTGTCGCCCAACTCAATGAAGGACAACCTGCTCGCCCTCATCAATGCTGAAATCAGAAACAAGCAGCGGGGCAAGCCTGCCTACATCAAGGCAAAAGTAAACCATATAACGGACCCCGTGCTTGTAGAGAAGCTCTACGAAGCGTCGTCCTACGGTGTAAAAATCGACCTGCTGGTCCGCGGCAACTGCTCGCTGATAACAGGGATTCCCGGTGTCAGCGACAACATACGAATCAACGGCATCATCGACCGCTATCTGGAACACTCGCGCATCCTGGTGTTTGCCGCCGGCGGTGACGAGAAAGTGTTCATGGGGTCGGCCGACTGGATGCCACGCAACCTCGACAACCGTATAGAAGTGGCAACGCCGGTCTATGACCCTGACATCAAACAGGAACTTATCCGCATCGTGGATGCCGGACTGAAGGACAACTGCCAGGGACGCATCGTGGACGGACGAGGCCTCAACGAACCCTGGACGAACGAAGGCGACAACACGCCTTTCCGCTCACAGGAATATCTTTACAATTATTACCTTGAATGCAAAAAGAACTATAAGACAAAGAACAATGGAAAATAAACCAATCTGTGCCAGTTTTGCCGCCATCGACATAGGTACCAATGCGGTAAGACTTCTGATCAAGCACATTGACGAGACAAAAGGCACTCCGATTTTCACTAAGGAAATGTTGCTGCGCGTCCCGATGCGTCTGGGCTTCGACGTTTTCTACGACGGCATGATTTCGGAAAAGAAAGCCAAGAAGATGCTGCGACTGATGAAAGCATTCCGCCAGCTGATGAAAATTTACGATGTGGAAGATTATCGGGCCTGTGCCACATCGGCCCTCCGTGACGCCAAAAACGGAAAGGAACTCACCAAAAGGATAGCCGAAAAGACAGGCATCAACATTGAAATCATCGGCGGTCAGGAAGAAGCGCAGATGATCTACAACAACCATGTGGAACAAATGGAGGACCGCAAAGGCAACTACATGTATGTCGATGTCGGCGGCGGCAGCACGGAAATCAACATGCTTTCCAATGGAGAACTCGTATTCTCCCACTCCTACAACATCGGTACTATCCGAATTCTCAACCAGGCTGTCAAGGAAAGCGAATGGAATGCACTGAAAACGGACGTCACCAGAATAGCCGAGCAATATCCGGGAACGAACATCATCGGATCGGGCGGCAACATCAACAAATACTACAAGATGATTGACGACAAGGAAAGCGCAAACCAGCGCATGACCGTCGAATCGCTTAAAAAGCTCTATTCACAACTGAAGCAGATGAGCGTGGAAGAACGCATGCGCACGTTCAAGCTGAAATCCGACCGTGCCGACGTTATTGTCCCTGCCGGAGAAATTTTCACGACAATTGCCGACATTCTGAAATCGTCGTTTATTCTGGTACCTGTCATCGGACTTTCCGACGGTATCATCGACGGCATTTATGCAAAACACAAACACCAGCAACTTTAGTTGGAAAACCATAAAAGCGAGGGGCTGCGCCAATTTTGACACAGCCCCTCGCTTTATATCAGTTCTTAATGAAACGAAACAGCCGTTCGGCAATCCGCGCCGTACCTCGTACCCGTCGGCAAAGCAGCCAGTACCCGATACGGCACATCGCTGACAAAAGCCGGTTGCCTCGGGCACGCTCCATTACCTGCTCATACAATTTGCGTCCGGCTTCATTGCCTTCCTGCGCATATGAACCTGCCAGCATCACTCGCTTGTATTCCAACGAACAGAGCAAACGGTTCGTGTCTTTTCTCCGGGAATCTCGCACAGCCTGCTCTGCGGCATCCACGGCCTGTTCCCACACGCCTTCCTTTTCGCTGAACGAATTGCCCGTAATGGAATCGCCATGCGCGTGAATCAGCACCAACGGTACCTGCGACTTCACTTTCTTCAAACGGTCGGTCACCAACAGCAGGCGCAATCCCAACTCCCAATCGTTCCACGCCTTTACCGTCGGATTCCAGCGGCCTGCCGTTTCCAACACCGCACGCCTCACAATATAGCGTTGTGTCGACAAGAAAGAATGAAATATGGAAGAATAGATAAGCCCGTTCGGAGATGGTGCCCGTTTTATTTCAGAATGACCGGAGACCGATTGGATTTCCACATCAATATAAAAAATATCCGTCTGCGGAAATCGGCGGATAGCATCAGCATAACGCTCCACCAGTTCGGGACGCATCTCATCATCGGAATCAAAAAACATCACCCATTCCGTACCAACGTAGTCAAGTCCCCGGTTGCGGGCTGACGTTGCACCGGGAACTGCTTCATTTTCCACCGTCACGCGAAACCCGTCCGTTTCTTGCTCCTGCTTAAACAATCGAAGCATTTCCATGGAATTGTCGGTAGAACCATTGTCAATAAGAATGACATGCAACGGCCTATACGACTGCCTGACAACAGACCGCAACGTACGCTCCAGCAACCGTGCACGATTATAGACCGGAATGATTATTGATATTTCCATATTACTCTCCACGCTTTCCTATGCTTCGAGGTTTGACAATTTAACGGCGATTCTGTCCGGTTTATTTTGCAGAACCATTGGAATTGCAGTATTTTTACAGAAAAAACAGAACGGCAATGAAAATTCTATTGGTAGGCGACAAATATAATGTACACAATATTCTGGCTGATGCCCTAAAGCGTTTGGGGCATACCGTCACCGTTGTTTCCACGAAAAAGTTCGGGAATATCCGAGAAGGCAGCATTAACCTACGCTCTTCCAATGGGCTGTTGGGCACTGCCGCCCTCCTTGCCCGTATCCTTTTAGCACTACCCCGAATGAAAGGCTACGACATCGTGGAAATTGCCGGGCTGAATTTCCTTGACCTCCCGCTGCCAATGGTTGGAAAGATATATGACTTTTTACGAAAGCACAACAAGAAAGTGATTGTCGCGGCGCTGGACACCGACTACTATTATGTAAAGACCTGCTACGAAGGATTGCAGCTCCGCTACAATGAATATTTCTACAACAACCGGCTGACCCCCTATGGCACCAGCCATAAGAAAGAGACGCAAAAGTGGCGTTCACCGGCGATGAAAAAGCTGTCACAAAAGATAGCACGCACTGCCAACGGCATTATTGCCTGCCTTCCGGAATACTATTCCGCCTATATACCTCCCTACCCTACAAAAACTTTCTACATCAACTTGCCTGCTGATACAACAGCAATCCATCCGGCATTCATTGAAAAAGAGCCGGAAAAAGTAAAGTTTCTTATTGCTATCCCAAAAGGACTTGATGCGAAAAAAGGCAGGGACTTGCTACTGGAAACGGCAAAATCAGTATGTCAGTCACATTCTGACAAAGCGGAACTTATTGTCAAAGAACAACTGACCTTCGACGAGTATTGCCACTGCATCGAATCAGCCCATGTCGTACTCGACCAAGTCTATTCGCTCACACCGTCGGCCGAAGCCATATTGGCCATGACTTACGGCCGGATTGCCGTTTCGGGAGCAGAGCCCGAATATTATGATTTTCTCAACGAACAGGAAAATCAACCGGTAGTCAACGTACTACCCGACGAGAAAGATATTGCCGCAACTCTAGAATGGATCATTGCCAACAAGCATGCCCTTCCGGAAATGTCACAAAACAGTCGCAAATTCGTTGAAAAGTATAACGACAGTGAAAAAATCGCCCGACAATATCTCGACACCTGGCAGAAACTCTAATGGCCGCCTGTTTTCTTCAAAATTTCATGGCAGAAACCACATTCAGCTTCCGCCGTCTTTTCCCAACGGAATTTATCCGACAACCGTTGTATAACAGGCGATTCCAGCATTTCCACAATTCTGGCAGCAATTGAATCAACAAACGAATCACCCAAGTCAAATACATTTTCTGCACCAATTATTTCCGGAATACCGCCGACATTGGACCCAACGGCATTAGCCCCACAGGCCAGAGCCTCCGCAACTACCAACCCGAAACCCTCGTTTTTGCTAGGCAACACCAGCACATCGACACAATTAAATATATCCGGCATTTTTTCTAAAGGCTGATTGCCCCAGAAACGGTATTTTAACCCAACGGACAGCAGCATATCCGCCTCCACTTCCCTACGTTGATAACCGTCGCCCACCAGCCAGAATACAACCGGGACATTGCAATGCGAAGCCACGCAACGGAATATGGCCGGTAAAAGCTTCACATTTTTAACATCGAAAAAATTGCCGGCAAAACAGACCACTTTATCGTCCTTTACACCCAAACGCTCCTTCAAACGGATTTTTTCAGCCGGAGCATAAGGCTTGAAAGCCGAAGACACCCCATTGTAAAGCACAGTGGAGACAAATCCCGAACAAAGATTCTGCGCCTGACGTTCCAGACTCTCACTCACAAAAAAATTGCAGTCGGCTGCTTTCAGCACCTGTTGTGTACATTTCATTATATGACGACTCTGATAAGGTACGGTATGAATATCCGAACCATGCCATGAAACGGCAAACGGTGTAGCATAACTCTCCTTTATCCACATTGCCAGGCAACCGCAACTCGTAGAATGCGCCAAAATTAAATCATAATCACGTAAACGCTGCACCTTGTCCTGCAAAAAATGTCGATAGAATACGGTCGTCATTCCTAATTTGAACAGCAGAATAAAGTCCAAAACAGAAAAATCATACCACCATACTGGAACCGTTTTCCCGTCAATGGAAAATTCTTTGACCTTTTCCACTTTAGGCGTGCCACGCAACGTACGTGCCAACCAGGGTTCATAAGTCTGTAGCAGAAAAACATCGATATCAAAGTCGGCAATCCGCATCAAATAGCGAACGCGGTTGACCACCGCATTAAAAGCACCTTTTCGGTCATTAAGGCTTTCACTAAACAAGAATGCTACTTTTTTCATCATTCAAATTATCTTTAGAAGCAACCGTTTATAGCGCGAATCCGCTCTATATACAAAGATAAAACAAACAGCCAGAAACTACAAAAAACAGGCGGACAAACTTTTTACGTTTGCCCGCCCTGATAAGGTTGAAATAAAATCCATTACATATATTTGCTCACGGCTTTGTCAAGGTCGGAAAGATTGAGAACACGCTCCGACAGTTCGCCGTTACGGTTGATTATGAACAGAGCCGGAAGCGACCCGACATTGTATTGCAACAGATTGTGCGACTGAATGCCAGCCGGATCATAAACGGTAATCCACGGCAAATTCTTGGCGGCCTCCTTCCACGAAAATTCATTTTCGTCATAGCCAATCTGGAAAATTTCAAAACCGCTGCCAGCATATTTTTTGTAAAGCTGTGCCAGTTGTGCATTCAACGCCGGTGACTCGTCAGCAATATATGTCGTAAAGTTCAGCAAAAGCACTTTCCCCTTGGATGATTCTTCCGACAACTTCCGCAGCTTTCCGTTCTTGTCGAACAGTTCCACTTCCAGAATCTGCGATTCATTGAGCACCAACGTGTCGCCGGCAGCTGTCGCTCTGCGCTTCACCGTCATATTGCGGCCGGTAAAAAACATCTGCTTCAGATATTCCGTACGCGGGTCATTAGGCTTATAGGTATTGTAGGCATTTGCCACAGCTCCGATGATGTTCACATCATTGCGGTCGGAAATCTGATACAGCGGAGTCGTTCCGATAATCTTGTTCACCACATAATAGGCAACAATGCTCGAAGGATCCACCAGAATACGTTCGGCAAAAGCCTTCTTAGCTTCTGCATAAGCAGGTGCCCCTGCCGGCAGCTTTGCCAGTTCACGGGAAATGCTGTCAACCTGCATCATCCACACGGCATTGTTGGTGCCTGCAAGGCGATAGTTTGTGTCAAAGTTGGCCGTATCGGCGGTTATGGTCACATGGTCAAGACTGTCGATAGGGAAATATATGTATTTGCCATTACGTTCCAGACGGAAAATTTCAGGGAATGACGGAGCTTCTTCCGAAAATTTGAAATCACCGTCACCGTTGGTTTTTATCGAGTCAATACGCAACCATCTTCCACTGACAGAACGCTCCAACATCAGTGTTTCATCCTTCGCATTTTCCACCGTTCCGCTCACTGTAAATTTATTTCCGTCTCCGCAAGACGCGAGCAGAGCGGCCGGAACTATTAGAGAAATCAATAACTTTTTCATCGTATTTTTAAATTTTCGGTCCAAAGTTACATTTTTTCCGCCATAAACCGAACAAAACCGAATCATTTAATCAAAACACTACTACCCACTCGCCACAAATGCACTTTTTGGCCAAAAGAATTGGTCAAAAGTACGGAAAATCTATAAAATATTAAATATTTGGACATTTTCTCCTTTTCCCTCAAAAATTTTTCTATCTTTGTGCGAATTTTAAGAAGTAAAAAAATTATATGAATCCTATCAAGAAGACCATCGTACTTAGCGACGGACGTGAAATCACGTTGGAAACTGGTAAATTGGCTAAGCAGGCAGATGGTGCAGTAGAACTACGCATGGGCAATACTATGCTCCTTGCGACAGTCGTTTCGGCTAAAGAAGCAGGAGAGGGTGTCGATTTTATGCCTCTCCAAGTTGAATACAAAGAAAAATTCTCGGCAGCAGGACGCTTCCCCGGCGGTTTTCAGAAAAGAGAAGGCCGCGCTTCCGACTATGAAATCCTGACAGCGCGTCTTGTCGATCGTGTTCTCCGTCCGCTTTTCCCGGACAACTATCACGCAGATACGTTTGTAAACATCATTATGTTCTCGTCTGACGGCGTCGACATGCCGGATGCACTTGCCGGTCTTGCCGCTTCGGCCGCTCTCGCCGTGTCTGACATTCCTTTCCACGGTCCTATTTCCGAAGTACGCGTTGCACGCGTCGACGGTCAATTCGTCATCAACCCTACATTTGAACAAGCAGAAAAAGCCGACATCGAATTAATGGTAGGAGCAACATATGACAATATTATGATGGTTGAAGGCGAAATGAACGAAGTTTCGGAAGCCGAACTCCTCGAAGCGTTGAAAGTGGCTCACGAAGCCATCAAGGCTCAATGCCTCGTTCAGGAAGAGCTGGCTAAAGAACTTGGCGTCGTAAAACGCGAATACTGTCATGAAGTAAACGATGAGGATCTCCGCAAGGACGTTCACGAAAAATGCTACGACAAGGCTTACGCCGTTGCCAAAGCTGGTTGCGCCGACAAGCAATGGAGAAACGATGCGTTCCAGAAAATTGAAGACGAATATCTCGAAACCATTCCGGAAGAAGAACGCGAAGAAAAGGCTCCGCTCGTAGCACGCTACTACCACGATGTGGAAAAAGAAGCCGTTCGCCGCTGCATCCTCGACGAAGGCATCCGTCTCGACGGACGTAAAACAAATGAAATCCGTCCTATCTGGTGCGAAGTCGACTACCTGCCGGGCCCTCACGGATCTGCAGTGTTTACCCGCGGTGAAACACAGGCTCTCGCCACTTGCACACTCGGCACAAAACTCGACGAGAAGATTCTCGACGACGTATTGAACCAGGGCAAGGAACGCTTCCTCCTCCACTACAACTTCCCTCCATTCTCAACTGGCGAAGCTAAGGCACAACGCGGTGTTGGCCGTCGCGAAATCGGTCACGGCAATTTGGCCCACCGTGCATTGAAGCGCATGTTCCCGGACAATTTCCCATATACCTGCCGTGTCGTTTCCGACATTCTGGAATCCAATGGTTCTTCCTCAATGGCTACCGTATGTGCCGGCACACTGGCATTGCTCGACGCAGGTGTGAAAATGAAACGTCCGGTTTCCGGTATCGCCATGGGTCTGATTACTGACAACGAAAAATATGCCGTACTTTCCGATATCCTTGGCGACGAAGACCACCTCGGAGACATGGACTTCAAGGTGACAGGTACTGAAAAAGGCATCACTGCCACTCAGATGGATATCAAATGCGACGGACTGTCATACGAAATTCTGGAAAAAGCCCTCAACCAGGCTAAGGAAGGCCGTATGCACATCCTCAACATCATCAACCAGACTATTCCTGCTCCACGTGAGGACTACAAGCCTCATGTACCGCGCATCGTAACAATGACCATTCCGAAAGAATTCATCGGAGCTGTCATCGGCCCGGGCGGAAAAATCATCCAAGGCATTCAGGAAGAATCCGGTGCAATCGTTACTATTGAAGAAGAAGGCGACCACGGAAATATCGAAGTGGCTGCTCCAAATAAGAGTTCAATCGACATCGCCATCGCAAAAATCGAGGCTATTGTGGCTCAACCGGAAGAAGGCAAAGTCTACACAGGCCGCATCTCCAGCATCCTCGACTTCGGTGCATTCGTTGAATTCATGCCTGGCCGCGACGGTCTGCTCCACATCTCGGAAATCAGCTGGGACCGCGTGGAAAGCATGGAACAAACCGGCATGAAGGAAGGCGATGAGGTGACAGTGAAACTTATTGAAATCGATAAGAAAACAGGTAAGTTCCGTCTCTCAATGAAGGCTCTCCAGCCGAAACCGGACGGATACGTTGAACGCGCACCGCGTCCACGCCGCGACAACAACGACCGCGGAGGAAACGGCGGCAACCGAAATGGCGGCAACCAGCGTCACGGAGGCGGCAATTTCCGCGGACCGCGTCGCGACAACAACAACCGCAACAACGACTAATCGTCAATCTTTCGATAATCCAAAAAATGCAGGTCTTTTCAGGAGGGCACTGAAAAAGTAATCACAATTCAGTCCACTCTGCAGAGTAACTAAAAATATAGAGTTCGCCAACTCCTTATCGAGGATTTGACGAACTCTAATTTTTATTGATAGGTCGGTTATATATGACGCTGTACTGACTCTAAACAGCTTTGGGCAGCCTTATTTGGGCTAATGATGGGCAGTCCTCAACTCAGTCGGAGGATTCTTTTGATATTTGCGGCAAAAATCACCATGGCTCCTTGCATACGCATACAGTCCAGACCATACGAGTCTGCACGGTCATATCCAAACACATTCTTCAATTCTGCGTTTTTTGCCTCGATTTTATATCGGACTTTAGCCTTTGTCTTGAACTCCTCTGTTTGTTCAAAGTCGGCCTGCTGCAGATGCTCCCCAGATTTAATCTGCACGGCATAAGACTTGCTTTTGGCACCTTCTTTATAACATCCGTTCCGCCGGGAGCAGGTTCTGCATTTCTCTACATCAAAGTAGAACACAAGTGACTGGTTCTGTTTCTCTCCCTTCTTTCCCTGTCGTGCTTTTCTTATCGCCATATGCCCGGCCGGACAAACAAACATTCCGGCATCCTTGTTATAGTCAAACCTGTCTTCTTCCTTTCGCGTGCCATTGCTGATTGTCGGATTCAATCTGGCGACCAGTTCAAAACCTTTGTCCTTGTCATTTGAAAGTATGATGTTGTCTTTGCCCGAGTACGCAGTGTCGCCGACCACTGTGTCAACGGCCATGCCGTTAGCGCGACTTTGCGCTACAAGCTCCCGAAGCTGGGAGCCGTCCCCTTTCTCTCCCGAGGTGACTGTCGCTGCCGTTATGATGCGTTCATCACTCATCGCGATATGGGTCTTGTATCCGAAGAATGAGGCTTCCTTGCTCTTGTGACCAACCCTGGCATCCTCGTCCTTGGACGTTACATAATGGTCTTCAATATCTGAAAGTACC
>URMA01000006.1 GCA_900548875.1 uncultured Porphyromonadaceae bacterium
TAACAGCCTCGCCACCACTCAACATGTATTTTAGAACAATTTAAATTGTACATATTTTTTCGGATGAGCCTTCAAATCAATGAATATGGAATCCAGACTTAAGATAGTTGAGTCTATACGGTTGTATAGTCCATCGTCATTCAACAGAAGTCCCAAAGTCGAATCCTTTCCGTTCAATTTGGTTGTAATATCGGCAAGATTATCTGTTGTCACTTTGACATTGTCCATAGTCTCCGTAACAGGTAAATTCTTAAGTTCCGCACTTATCTCTTTCAAGTCGGCAGAAACCGAGCGCAAATCGGATGTAATATCCTCGGCATTGGTCATCACCGGTCCCACCTTACCGGAAACAGCCGCCAATTTTGCCGTTGTTATCTCAATGTTTCGGGAAATAGCATCCAGACGCGTCACCATTTCGTCAAGAGCCGGGTTGGCCATAACACTGTCAACACTCGCCAGAATATTGTTCAGCCGCGGTAAAATTTTCACGACTTCGGGCATAATGTCTGTCGAAATTTCCGACATTAAATCTGAGGATTTTGAACCGGCTATCCTATCACCTTCTGCAAGATATTCTGAACTCGGCGCCATTTGGAGAGCCAAGCTTGCCGTTCCCAGCATGCTGGAAGACATGGTGATTCGACTTCCTTTCGTTACTTTTATCTGGCTGTCCAAATTTATTTCCACCAAAATATTTCCAGGGTTATCATAATCATAGAGAATATCTGTAACCTGCCCCACTTTCATACCGTTCAAAGTTACAGGTGAAGCTTCAGTCAGACCGGAAACATCTTCAAATGAAACATAATACATATTTGAAGACTTAAACACATTTATTCCTTTTAGGTAATCAATACCTATAAATAGAATTGCCAGACTCAGGATTAATATAAATCCAATTAAAATCTCTTTTGTAAAAAGGTTTCTCATCTCTATCTATTTTACTCTTTTATCATTTTTAAATTCCACAATAAACGCTTCCTTGAATTTTTCACGAACCTTACGGAGTTCCTTTTGCGCCTTTGATTTACTGTCAGTCTCACCATAAGTATACTTGTACAGCCCATTTTCATAATAATAGTCACAATCTTTCAGCCCCTTGAAATGACTGCTATTTTTTGACAACTTTTTAGCACTGGTAAGGAACTGTACCTTATATATAATGGTATCGTCATTCTTTTTCTCCGCTTTTTCCTTATCTTTTTCTTTAACCTTGTCTTCTTTGACGGTGGCAGATTTTTTAGATTTCTTCTCTACACCTTTTACAGACATAGATTTTGAATAAAAATCGTTGGCTTCTTTATATTGTACAAACGCATCATATATTGAGCCTGCCAATTCCTTCTGTCCGGAATCAGAAGACAAATATTGTTCTTGTGTGGGGTTACAAATGAAATCCAGTTCAACAAGCACAGCCGGCATTCCCGTCGCAGCGAGCACCCAAAATCCTGCCTGACGGACACCGTTGTCTTTTCGGCCAACTTTGGAAAAACAAGATTGCACCATCGAAGCAAATTGAACGCTTTGTTCCATATGCTTGTTTTGACTCAACTCAAAAACGATGTAAGACTCTGTTGAATTTGGATCAAAACCGCAATATCGTGCCGTGTAATCGTCCTCAAGAACAATTACTGAATTCTCCCGTTTTGCCACTTCAAGGTTTTCTTCCGAACGGTGCAAACCTAACGTATAGGTAGCAGCGCCATGTACCGTCAAACGATTTTTTGATCTACGGTCAACGGAATTAGTATGGATGGAAATAAACAAATCGCCATGAGCCTTATTGGCCACATCAGCCCTGCCCTGCAATGAAATAAAGGTATCATCATCACGTGTGTATACAATCTTTACATCGTCAAAATTTTCACGAATCAGATCGCCCAACTTCAAAGCTACCCCAAGATTGATGTCTTTTTCACGTGCTTTTTTGCCAACAGCTCCCACATCTTTTCCTCCATGTCCCGGGTCTATGACAACAACAAAGTCGCGTCCCCAAGCCGAAACAGAAGCCGTTAAAATACAAACCAGCAACAATAAATACCTATATATGTTTCGTATAATTGATTTCATTTTTCTGAATTCTTCGACAAAAGTACTACAAAAAATCTATTTAACGGTACGCCATCTTCCTTTTATACAATTTATTTTGACCAATAACCCAAACTTTACCATTATTTGCGTAAAAAAAGCCACAAGAACGATTACATCATTGAATTTTATTGTATATTTAGATTGAATTTATAAAACTCTTTCGTTTATGAAGAAATTTTGCTTGATAGTAGGAATTATTCTCAGCGTTAACGGTCTGTTCGGATGCAGCGACGCCAATACGCAGTCACTTGATATAAAACGCTTTGAAAAGGACGTCGTACAATTCAACACTTTTCAAAAAGCAGCAAAAGACAATTTTGTCAACAATTATTCAAAAGTAATTTCATTATATATAGACAATATTTATCCTGACAGCACTAAAACTACGGAAGAAAAATTGAGTGACTATGCGGGTTCAACTTCTTTCAAATATTTCCAGAAGGATGTTGTCGAAAAATTTTCCGACCTCTCAGCCTTGGAAAAAACGCTGGCCTTGGAAAAACAGAATTTTGAGGTGATTCTGAATTTGAATTTTCCGGAAATTGTCACGGCCGTCATCCCCTACAACCAGTCCATCATTCTGGATACAACGACAGTAATCGTCGGACTAAACCATTATATGGGAACCGACTACCAGCCTTACAGCACTTTCCCCAACTACATTAGAGAGTTTAAAATTCCAGAAAAAATACCCTACGACATTGCTGAAGCGTTTTTAAAAACGAAATACCCATATACCCCCCACCAAAACACGTTACTGGAACGAATGATTTATGAAGGTGCCATATATCTCGCAGTTGAAAAAGCCGTTCCGTCATTCAAAGACAACATTTATCTATGCATGAGCAATGATAAATTTGAATGGTGCAAAAATAATGAAGATAAAATCTGGAACCAGATACTGATTGACGACAATCTGTATACCACCGATGAAAAAATCATAAACGGCATCATCATGCCGGCTCCATTTTCCAATCCGATTTCACAACAAACGCCCGGAATGGTCGGGAGGTGGTTGGGAAAAGAGATACTTGCCAAATATCAGTTGGGCCACAATTTCTCCATCATCGACTTTTTAAAAAACAAACAATACAACAACAGTCAGAACATATTAATAGAATCCGAATACAATGGACAAAAATAAAGAAATCTACGGCTTGATCGGCTATCCCCTCGGTCACTCATTTTCCCAATCGTTTTTCAATGAAAAATTCCAAAATGAGGGCATCAATGCCGAATACCGGAATTTTGAAATAGAGGACATTGAAGAGTTTCTTAAAATAATCAATGAATCCATTAAAGGGCTTAATGTAACCATTCCTTACAAAGAACAGATTATACCTTTTTTAAATCACTTGGACCAAACGGCGGAATCCATTGGCGCCGTCAATGTTATAAAAATAGACCGACAGGCGGACTCTCTTATTCTTACTGGCTACAACTCTGACGTGATTGGATTTTCTGAATCCTTAAAGCCGTTACTGAAGCCCCACCATAAAAAAGCGCTGATTTTAGGTACTGGTGGAGCATCTAAAGCTGTGCGCTTTGGACTGCACCAATTAGGCATAGAAACAGATTTTGTCTCCCGTTCAAAAGGCAAATCCGAGTATACATATGCGGACTTGAACGAAGAGATCATTCGGGAGCACTCAATAATTGTCAATGCTTCACCTGTGGGCATGTATCCACATGTCAATGAATGTCCGAATATTCCTTACGAATACATCAATGAAATGCATATATGCTATGACCTTATCTACAATCCAGAGGAGACACTGTTTTTGCAAAAAGCCAGAATGAATCACGCTACTACTAAGAATGGCATGGAAATGCTTGTCCTTCAAGCACTCGCAGCTTGGAAAATTTGGAATCAATGATAGCATTCTGATGAAAATAAGCCTTGCAACCACTCCTCTGTCAAGGGTCCTTATTCCTCTAATTACAGGAATCATAGGTTTCCGATTACACATCCATCCTGGAGTGGTTGCCAGCATGGCCCTGTTTTCCTTATTTCTCTACAGGTTTCCGTATATCAAAAAAGATCCATATTTCAGACTTCGCTACCATTGGATGTTCAACATCTCCCTGTTTCTGCTCCTTACATCAATTGGGTGGTCAATTGCCTATGTTCACCGTCCGGCAGAAATTGAACAGACACATTTGGGCCGACCGATATTTTTCAACTATACCATTGAAAAAATCGAACAGAAAAACATCACGACACAAGTTTATGGCTCTTCCAGCAATTTCAACCGGAATCCCGTCCATATTCTATTAACCTTACAGGGGAATATGTACGACATTTCACCCGGAGATATACTATGCTGTTATGGAACAATCGAACCCATCAAAAGACCGACTATGCCCGAGGCATTCGATTATGCCACCTACATGGCAAATCAAGGTTATCTCTACTCAGCTTTTATCGAACGGAAACACTATGAAATAATTGCCCACGAAGAAAATCTGCACACCTTCGCCAACAAAATAAAACAAGACATCATCCGGCACATTCATTTTTTACAACTCAATGAGAACACCTCCAACTTCATCATCACCATCCTTACCGGAGAAAAGAACTATATAGCCGACGACACGCGCGAACTTTTCAATGATGTTGGACTGGCACACATTCTTGCTGTCAGCGGCCTGCATATTTCCATCATTGCTCTGATTCTAAATTTTCTTTTGTATCCTTTTCAACCCATTCTACCCAGAAGGATACGACTGTCAATAATACTGCTTGTCATTTGGCTTTACACACTTATCACAGGATTCTCACCGTCTGCAACCCGAGCTGCAATCATGACATCTTTTGTCCTGACTGCCCTCATATTCTATAAACGCAACTATGTGTTGAATGCCTTATGCGGTGCGGCAATTTTCACTTTAGTATTTAATCCTGCCGCCATCTATGATATTGGATTCCAACTAAGCTATCTGTCGGTATTGGGCATTCTGTTCTTTTCTCCCATAATGACATTTGGAAAACGCGACACATGGTTACGCAAAATATCCTCCCTTATGGCATTGTCGGTATCGGCTCAAATCGGAACACTTGTTCTGTCACTTTACTACTTCCACAGCCTACCGCTATCCCTGCTTGTAAGCAATATCGTCATCGTGCCGCTATTGCCACTGTTTATGCTGGCATCCATTATGGCAATCTTATTGTCATACTGCAGCATAACATTTTATCCCCTAACCGACTTCATTGACTTTTTCTACCAATTCATCGAGATTTTCACATCAACGCTGCGTTCGCTTCCATATTCAACCATACAGGACATCTGGGTAAACGATATTGTCATCATTCTCTACTATCTGTCAATAGCGGTCATTTGTCTGTTTATCTACACCAAAGCCAAC
The DNA here is from genome assembly GCA_900548875.1 of uncultured Porphyromonadaceae bacterium. Lineage (GTDB taxonomy): Bacteria > Bacteroidota > Bacteroidia > Bacteroidales > Muribaculaceae > Limisoma. The sequence continues at coordinate 5,461 of URMA01000006.1, forward strand.
AAACGCCTATACGTGTATCCGTTGGCAGGAATCGTCTTAAGTTTTGTTATCAATCTTTTTATAAACAACAGCAGGGAAGAAAAAGGATTTATTCTATCCGACGATTATTATTCATGCAATTTCCTCTATTATGAAACACCGAAAGCATTTATCGTCAATTCAACGAACGATACCACTGGCATTCAAGACTTCATCAATAGAAATAAAAGTTTTTTCATAAAAAACAATATTACAGACATTACCGTCCTGACTGACAGTTTTCAGTATTCACAATTTCATTTTAGGTATCCGCAAGTGGAATGTTTCGGAAAACGCATCGTGTTTGTACAAGGAAATCACAGGAAGAAATCTCCTCCCCAAGAAATATTGCCGGTCAATTACCTTGTAATTACCAAAAGATACTACAACCCAATCAGCATCTTAACAAAATTCTACCAGGCCGATACCATCGTTCTTCCCAAAGAAATATATCCAACCAAACTGTTGGAATTCCAGAACGAAATAAAATCAGTCCACCTCCCATGTTATGACATGGAACAAAAGGGTGCGCTCATCTACCCAAAGTAGCATTACTTCACTTTCGCTGCCGTCACGTAGGTCCTGACATAATAGGATTCTTTCAACGAACTGACAATCACCCCCCGACTGGACGAAGCGTGAATAAATTTATTATCCTTGAGATAAATTCCCACATGATTGACCTTCTTTTTATTTTTTCCCGTTGCAAAGAAAACCAAATCTCCCTGTTGCAAATCCTTCTGTTTGATTCTTTTGCAGTTTTTGCTTAGAATAGCAGCCGATGATCGTTCCAACTTTTTATTGTAGACAGCAGAATAAACTTTTACAGTGAAACCGGAACAGTCAACCCCCTTTTTAGTATTTCCCCCATACTTATAGGGAGTTCCCAACCAACGGGAACACATTTCCAGCAAATCAAGATTGTCATCGGAATCTACCTTGATGCCCAATTTTTTCGACAAAGTTGAATAAGTGTCCTTCTTTACGCTTTCGTATTTCTCATGCGAGTCATTATTCACGGCCTTTTTGGAAGAATGACAGCCGGTCAAAGCAAACAGCGCTATGCAAATGACCAAAATGGTATTAAATAGTTTCTTCATCTTGTATTGTTTCTAAAATAAAACGGCAGAATTGGTTCATGTAGATATCATAATCCAATTCTGCCGTCAAAATGCGGTTAATTATTTTTCTTCAGCCGTAGCTTCTTCTGCTGCTTTTTCACCTTCTTCCTCTACGAAATCCGTGTTTCCGCTTTCTACCAAAGTATTGTACCAAGAAATAATTTTCTTGATGTCTGTAATATAAACTCTTTCCTGATCAAAATCTGGCAGAATTTCCAAAAAGAAATTTTTCAAAGCTTCCGGAGTTTTGTAATCACTTGCTTTGACAGTCTTTCCTTCGAATTTTTTATAGATTGTTTCGAATACTTTTGTCAATTGCACTTCTTCGCCCGTCGTATAAACTGCAATATCACCAAGAGAAACGACTTTATCATGCGAGTATGCCGGAACACGTTTCTTAGTCTGCAATGATTCAACAATCAACATATTCTTACCTTGTGAAACGAGTTTAAATAGGCCAGGCTTTCCTGAAATAGATAAAATAGCTTTAAGCATAATGCATCAATATATTTTTAATAAATTTCTACAAAGACAGAACAACAGCCGAAATCAAGATCTTCATTATTGATTTCTTCATGCCATTTCCATCGGTTGCAAAGATAGCAATTTTTATTTTTTTACCATCCTTTCAATTGTCAAATTATCTTTAGCGATCAGTCTGTCCACCTGGGGAAGCAAAGCAACTTTCCCGTTATTGTCAATTTTAAAAAGTGGCAGACTCGTTTCAGAAATTATTTTTTGCGACCGGATTCGAGCCTTCACCTGTTCGACCGGAAGTCCGTTACGTTTTACAACACGTGCCACTCTTACATCTTCCGGCGCATCGACCATCCAGATTTCATCCACAAAAGCATCCATTCCGCTTTCAAACAATATGGCAGTTTCCACAAAAACAGCACTTGTTTTACATTCAGCCACCCAATGTTCAAAATCCAAATGAACTTCCGGATGAACAATATTGTTAAGTTGCTTCAATTTTTCCGGATGACCGAACACAACAGTTGACAAATACGGACGGTTAAGCTGACCATTTATAAGAGATTCTTCGCCAAAAGCGTCAACAATCTTGCTTTTGATTTTCGAAGAGTTATCCATCAACCGCTTGGCTTCGGAATCACAATCGTATACAGGAAAACCCATTACTCTCAAAATCTGGGAAACGACACTTTTCCCGCTACCGATACCACCAATAATAGCAATACGTTTCATATCAGTGCTCAATTATATACTCCACACTGTCCAATTCCAATCGGACATTTCTTAAACTTGTCGGCACCTTTCCTAAATGTATCGGAAGTTTGTCCGAGCCTTTTGTGATATTATTGTAATCTACGACAGCTTGAAATTCGTTGTTTTCTATCACGTTGCCATATTGGCTGATAGGCAACAAATACGAAACAGACACTCTGGAGGGGAATACGACCATTCTGACATTTTCAGGAAGATTGGTTATTACTACCGGAATGCTCGACTTTTGACCAACCAACGGTTCGACAGGTATAATCACCCGAACAGAATCCGGCACCATCTTGACATCCTTCATCTTCTTGAGTGCCAATGTCGTCAAAACAGTATCCGTTAATTCTTTCATTACAAAATTATCCGTTTCCACAGCGTTTGTAGCATTCAGCGTAATGGCATCTGAATAGATTGTGACAGAATCCGGAATCAAACCAATTTTGCCATTAACCACGTATTGCAGATGTGCTCCATATTCACCTTTAATTATCACCGGGACACGCTTTCCCGGAAGTGTGGTATACTTGGCTGATAAATTCTGAGGATTCGATCCCACTATTGTCGCGTCTGCACCGAAACAGGAACGGAACAAGTCAGCCATTTCCTGATTGTTAATCACCAGTTCACCCTTTCCGTTATCAAAATCCTTGAAATCCGCCGTTATTTCGGCATCTTTACCCAAGTAATATTTGAATAACGAATAACCGTTGTTTTTTACAGTCACAAAAAATTCTTTTGGATATTCACTGACAATTGTCACATTATCGGGTACTCCCGATAATTTAAAAGAAACGCGAAAACTTTCCTGCGTAACCTTGTTCAGCGTCAGCACCATCCAAAACACAAAAGAAATGGCAACGAATACCAAATACAGCAATATGTCACGTCCCTTCGAGGAAGAAAGGAAGTCACGGATATTCTGTATATACTGGACTATTTTATTACGGTTGATAAACATATTGAAAAAAACAAACCATTCTCAACAACATAAAGGTTCTGAGAATGGTTTTCTATATAAGACGATATATTTTTATTCTTTGTCTTTGGTGGCTGCAGCTTGGGATGCTTCTGCGGCTGACGGATAAACAGAACCTTTGTCAATTCTGATTTTCACATTATCGGCAATTTCAAGAATGATATATGTATCTTTAACTTCCTTGATTTTACCAAAAATACCGCCGGCAGTAATCACCTTGTCACCAGCCTGCAAGCCTTCTCTGAACTTGCGGATTTCTTTTTGTTTCTTTGATTGCGGACGGATCATAAAGAAATAGAAGATGAGGATCAGAACCACAATCATCAAAATATTCATCATACCGCTTCCTGCAGCACCACCTGCGTCTTGCAACAAAATTGAATTTAATTCCATTTTAAAAAGTATTATGTGTTTTATTAGTTTCTTCTACAAAGATAATGTATTATTTAGTTTTTGAATAGTTTGCCGTCCTTTTTTAGATAATTTATTATAGAATTCAAAATTCCATTAACAAACTGTCCACTTTTATTGGTGCTATAGCACTTCGCAATTTCGATAAACTCGTTCATTGTTACTTTGGTCGGCACTGACGGAACTTTCTCCAACTCGGCTATTGCAACAAGAAGGACAACAATATCCATAAAAGCCAGACGTTCCGTGTCCCACGACTCCTTTGAAACGAATTTGTCAATCAGCTTCATGTATTCATCCTTATTGTTCACTGCATTGACAAACAATTTTTCAGCAAACAGACGGTCTTCGTCGTCCTTGTATTTTGGCAGAAGTTCTTCATAGCCTTCTTCTTCAAAACGCTTAATCGTTTTAAGGACAAAAGTACCTACCGTATCCAAATCATCGTTCCAATACACGGATTTGGCTTCCAAAGCATCTGTAAGATTATCATCGACAAACACAACTTTCTTCAACAGATTTCTCCATAGTTCACAATCCTCCGCCAAAGAAGTGCCCGGTTTGTCCATATATTCCTGATAGATGTCAGAATTAACGATTTTATCAAGCATCAGACGCAAGGAAACTTCACTGTCAGCCCAGCTCACATTATTGTCTTTGACAAATTTTGTAAACATCTCACAACCGGAGATTTTTTTCACAAAAAGATTGTCGACAAATTTTGTATTTGGATTCAAATCTTCGTCCGTAGGCAAATACTTGTTTCTTGCATTGTCCAGACGTTCTTCCTGAAGGCGCACAAACTCAACAGGAAGCATCAGCAGATAGTAGTAAAGTTCATAAGCCTTGTCAAGACTCGTTGCCAATTCTTTTTGAGCTTCCGACATTCTTTTGCCTTCCTGGTCCAACAAGTAGGAATATACCATTTGGACAACTTTGATTCGTATTAAGATTCGATTTATCATATCAAAAGACGTTTTTATTTTTGACTTGCAAAGTTATTCGTTTTTCTTCAATTTTTCAAATATTAGAGCGTTGTCGGACAACCTCGTATATCAGAATTCCGGCAGCGACCGACACATTCAGGGAATTAATCTTCCCGAACATGGGTATTGCAGCCAAATAATCGCATTCACGAAGATTCTCATTGGAGATTCCAGTATCCTCAGCCCCCATCACAATGGCAGTGGGCACTGTATAATCGAACGTAGTATAGTTTCTACTGCCTTTTTCAGTCGCGCCGACAATCATCAATCCCGACTCTTTCAGTTGCTTGATTGCCTTGTTGAGATTTTTTACGCGCACAACCGGAATATGCAACAACGCCCCAGCCGAGGTCTTGACAGCATCAGCATTTACGGATACACTGTTCTTTTCAGGAATAATGATGGCATCAACGCCGGAACATTCACATGTACGGGCAATGGCACCGAAATTTCGAACATCCGTTATCCCGTCAAGAGCAACCACAAAAGGCAATTTTCCGGCTTCAAAAAGTGAAGGAATCAGATCGTCAAGATTGTGATAGGCTACCGGCGAAAGGAATGCCACCACCCCCTGATGATTCTTTTGTGTAATCCGATTGATGCGTTCCACCGGCACACGCTGTGCAACGACACCATATTCCTTTATCACTTGAAACAATTCGGCCACGAGTTCCCCACTGATATCTTTCTTTATCAGCACCTTGTCAATATCTTTTCCGGCTTTTATTGCTTCAATGACAGCACGCAGGCCAAAAATATAATCACTTGTTTTCATATTCTATTCAATATATTTCAATAGCGATTTAGCATTATTCACGGCAGCTTCATCAATTGTCGAACCACTAAGCATGCCGGCTATTTCCCGAATCCGCCCGGCTGTGTCCAACTCTTCTATATGAGTTACCGTCGTCTGCTCTTCGTCTTTTTTAAACACTTTGTAATGATGTGCCCCCAACGCGGCGACTTGTGGCAAATGGGTGATGGTTATTACCTGAATACGCTCACCAATGCGTTGCATCATTTCTCCGATTTTATTTGCCACTTCTCCAGAGACACCCGTATCCACCTCATCAAAAATTATCGACGGAAGCTGCATGCTTTCGGCAATAATGGTTTTAATGCTCAACATCAACCGGGAAATCTCACCGCCTGATGCCGTTTTTTCAATCGGCATCGGTTTCTGATTTTTATTGAATGCAAATAAAAAGGCCACCTTATCCTGACCATTCTTGTCATAAGGAATTTTCTCAAATGCTATTTCACAACGAATATTGGCCAACCCCAACGGACGTGCCACCTCACATATCTTTTTAGAGAAATTCTCGGCTGCCCGTTTTCTTGTAGCACTTAATTCATCCGCTACTTTTGCCATTTTCACCTTTTCCGCCTCAACAGCTTTCTCCAGTTCTTCAATTTCGTTGTCCGAAGATTCAATCTCCGACAGGGACTTTTCAATACCCCGTTGAATTTCAAGCAAATCCTCCAACGTATTGACATGATATTTCTGTTGAAGCGAATAGATGGCATTCAATCGGTCTTCTACACGCTCTAATTCTACAGGATCATCATTGAGCGTTTCAACCTTTCGGGAAACAGTTTCATAGATATCCTTCGCCTCGATGAGCATTGACTGTATTCTTTCGGACAAATTTCCTGACTCGTCATACAAATCGGCCAATGCGTCCAAACGATGACTAACGGTCGACAACTGCGAAACCACAGAGTCTTGACCGTCACTCAAACAAGAACAAACATCCCACAGACTGGATTTTATTTCCGAAATATTCGACAGCACATTAAGTTCTTTTTCAAGCTCCGTCTGTTCGCCCTCCTGCAATTTCAAATCAGAAAACTGACGCATCTGAAATCTCAAGAAATCTTCGTCCCGGCGGTTAGCTTCAATACGTTTCCGAGTCTCCGCCAATTTCCGACATGCAGCCGTATAGGTTTTGAAAGATGCGTTATAGGCCTCCTTTATCGGTCTGTTTCCTGAAATATTGTCCAACACTTCCAATTGATAGCCAGAGTCCAGCAACAAGGCATTGCTGTGCTGCGAATGAATGTCAATCAAATTCTGCGACAATTCCGACAGCAGATTCAAATTGACCGGGGTATCGTTGATAAAAGCTCTCGACCGTCCATTAGGATAAATTTCCCGACGCAATATACATTCTTCGGGAATATATTCTATATCATTCGCCGCAAAAAAATCCTGCAAACCATAATTTTCAATGTCGAAAACCGCTTCAATGACAGATTTTTTTTCTGCATTGCGTATAATTTTCAAATCAGCACGCTGCCCCAACAACAACGACAAGGCACCGAGGATAATCGACTTTCCGGCACCCGTTTCACCGGTTATTATCGACAGTCCCTCATGCAAGTCCAGTTCGATGGAGTCAATCAACGCATAATTGGAAATAACCAACCGTTTCAGCATACTTAATTATTTTGAGATTCCTCTTTAATTTGATTCAAACGCTGCCCTTCTGTCGGATACAACGGATACAACAGTTCATACACGGACTGTCGCTCGCTCACATTGGATTTGGAGTAGACATTCACAAGCTCGTCAAGTTTTGCATCCTTAAACATTGAAAGGACAACTGACATCGGAGCGACATCGTAGATTGACTTCAGAATTTGCAACGATTCCGTAATAACCGCTTTTCCTTTGTCCGGGCTCAAAACCATTTCGTCAAGCCCCTTACGATGATAGTTGTATATAAGCGTACGGATAGAACTGGTCGCCTTGTCCGTAAATGCGCTCAGGACGGCACTACGGTTCTTATTGTCTTCGAACGCTTTCCAACCGCTTTCTCCTGAGCTTTGTGCCATTGTAACGACATTGTTTGCCTTTTCATAATACATGTCACCTCCATTTGGAGAAAAACTGTCGAAATCAACAGCAAGAATCAAAAAAGCGTAGAAATTGAGAATTGCAGTCAGATTGCTCTCCATCGTATTTTCCGAATAGACCAAAGGCTCATTCTCCTGATAGTCGAACTCTACGTTTGTATCCTTGAAATTAATCAATGTCGTCGTATAGGAACTGTTATACACCGGCCGCAACGACTGTACCTGCAAATCACATTTCATTGTCGTACCATCATAGCTGTTGACGGTCAGAAACAATTTGCACTCAATACGTTCGTTGGCAAGAAACTGGGCGTTTCCCCACTGGGTATTGTTCATATACTCGGTAATGGCGGACTGCAATGTCGTAAACACATTTTTATCCGTACCGGAAATCTTGTCACTGTTTACTTCCACCGTACAGTTCAATTCCTGTGCACGCAGAAGTTGAGGACACACCAAAAGCGTGACCAACAAAATCAAGTAACAGCGTAAATTAAGACTTCGAGTCTTCATTTTGCCTTGAAGTTATCAAATCGACAATATCAGCAGCCACTTCTTTTTTAGGCTTTACCTCATAGGAATGGACACTGCCATCCTTTTCTATGATAGTAACCTTGTTCGTATCGACGCCAAATCCTGCCTGTTTGTCGGCCAACGAATTCAGCACAATCATATCCAGATTTTTTCGTTCGAGTTTTGATTGGGCGTTTGCCATTCCATTGTCAGTCTCCAATGCAAAACCGACCAACATCTGTCCTGGTTTCTTGATGCGTCCCAACGCAGCCGCTATATCCGGATTTTTTTTCAATTCAATCACAGGAATTTCATCCTTTTCCCGTTTTATTTTTTTCTCCGCCACAACGACAGGAGCATAGTCAGCTACCGCCGCACACATAATGGCAGCATCGGAATCAGGGAAAGCCGACAATGCGGCATCGTGCATCTGTTGTGCAGACTCAACTGCCACTACCTTGATCGACGGATGGTGTGCCTTGATTGAAACAGGACCGCTGATAAGCAAAACGTCGGCCCCACGCTCAGCACATTCTTCCGCCAAAGCATACCCCATTTTCCCGGAAGAGTAATTTCCGATAAAACGTACCGGATCTATTTTTTCATAAGTCGGGCCGGCTGTAATCATCACCTTCTTGCCTTCCAGATCTTTTCGGTGAGTCAGGAACTCTGCCACCACTTTAAAAATCTGTTCCGGTTCTTCCATTCGGCCCTTTCCTATCAGATGGCTTGCCAATTCTCCGGAAGCAGGTTCTATGATATGGTTGCCATAACTGCGCAACAGCTCCAAATTATGTTGTGTTGACGGATGAGCAAACATATCCAAATCCATAGCCGGAGCAATAAACACAGGTGCTTTTGCCGACAGATAGGTAGTGACCAGCATATTGTCGGCCACTCCATTTGCCATTTTGGCTATCGTGGACGCCGTGGCCGGAGCAATGACAACGGCATCAGCCCACAAGCCCAAATCCACATGGCTGTTCCAAGAACCCGTATTGGCCGTAAAAAACTCGCTGATTACCGGATGTCCGCTAAGTGCCGACAATGTGACAGGAGTAATGAACTCTTTACCTGCCGGAGTGATGACAACCTGCACGTCAGCACCCGCCTTTACAAACAACCGAAGGAGACTTACCGCCTTATAGGCGGCAATCCCCCCCGTGATACCCAATATAATATGTTTGCCTTTGAGCATTATTTCATTCTCAATTTAATATTTGTCAATACGTTTTTCGTATTCTGAGGAAAATCGCCCTGCATCATCCAACCGAAATAACCGATATCTCTGCGAAGGACATCCGCAACAGGCTGACCTTTATATTTTCCAAAATTGAACACCTCCACATTTTGGTCGTTGAGCACAATTCTGCCGGCCAAATCCACATTCCGGTTTTGAGAGGAGAATTTCGACAAATAGTCTACATCATTTTCCAACGTCGGATAACGGTCAAGCTGTGCCTTCAATACTTCATAAGTGGCACGCGTGTCAGCAGAAGCGGAATGCGCATCATTCAGGTCCTTATTACAATAGAACTTGTAGGCCGCAACCAGCGTACGTTGTTCCATTTTGTGGAATATTGTCTGAATGTCAATAAACTTCCGTTTTGATATATCAAAATTCACACCTGCACGGAGAAACTCCTCCATCAGCAAAGGAATATCAAAACGATTGCTGTTGAAACCTGCGATGTCGCAACCTTCAAAAACATGACTCAAATCTTTGGCAATATCCTTGAACAAAGGCTTGTCCTTTACATCGTCATCCGTAATATGGTGGATGGCGGTCGCCTCCGGAGGTATCGGCATACCCGGGTTCACGCGGATAGTCTTTTCCTGTTCCTGTCCGTTGGGGAATACCTTGATATAGGATATCTCCACAATTCTATCCTTTGTGATATTTACCCCGGTCGTTTCCAGGTCAAAAAATATCAACGGATTTCTAAGATTCAATTCCATAATCCTAACTATTTGCAACCATCATCGGCATCAACAATCCGATCCAATCTTCTTTTTCTGCCTGTTCAACAGGAACGAACAGTCCCGGACGAGCCGGATCTGAAACCTTGAAATAAATATTGTCAACCGAAATGTTGCTCAACACTTCAATGATTTTATCTTTATTGAATCCGATTACGATTCTGTCGCCCGAATATTCACAACTTACAATTTCTTCAGCTGAAGTAGAATCCTTGACATCCTGAACACGAATCATAATCTGATTGTTGGTAATTTCCAGGCTGACCAAACCCCCTACTGCCGCAAAAATTGCCACACGACGGATAGCGGTCAACAACATGGCACGGTCAACTGTCACTTCATAAGGATTGTTGCGCGGAATTACTGCATTGTAATCCGGATACTTGCCATTGATCTGCTGCGTTGTCAACGTATAGGCATCCGTTTCAAACGATACAGTCTTTGTTCCCAATACGACTTTTACATCTTCCTCCGCCTTCGACAGAATGCCCAGCAGAACATTGGCTGGCTTCGCCGGCATAATAAACGAACTTGTATATCCGGTTGCAACCCGGCTGTTTATATAACGGACAAGTTTGTGAGTATCGGAAGCCACGAATCGGATTTCATCCGGTTTGATGTCCCACAGCACGCCAGTCATTACCGGACGAAGCGGGTCTGTACCGACAGCAAACACTGTCTTTTCAAGACTCTTTGTGATTTCCTCTGCCGGAATATGCATTTCCAGTGTATCCTCTACCGTTTGTTCTTTCTGAGGATATTCGCGTCCGTCAATTCCGACAAACTTATATTCACCGTTGAGGTAATGAATATTGATTTCAAACGTATTGTCGTTCACTTCAAACGTAAATCCCTGGTCAGGAAGTTCCTTCAAAAGTTCAAGCATTTTCTTAACATTCACAGCAAACGACCCTTCACCCTCACTTTGCAAAAGTTCGATACGGGTTGTTATTGTATTTTCCTGGTCCGTTCCTGTTACAATAAGCACGCCGTTCTTCAATGTAAACAAGAAGTTTTCAAGAATAGAAATCGTGCTTTTTGTGTTAACCACCTTGCTGACAGCAGACAAATGCGTCAGCAACGTCTTGCTTTGAATTGTAAATTTCATATATCGTTAAGTTTTTTATCTGATACAAAAATAATAAAAATAAATCAGCCGGAAAGCAGATACCTTATTTTTTGCGCTTGCCGGAAGCTGACAATGTCACTCCACCGTCAGCGATCAAAATCTTGCCCTTCTTATACAGGTACCCCAACGCCTTTTTAAAATCTTTTTTACTGCATTGGAACACGGCCTTAATCTCGTCAGGCGAACTGGAGTCGGATAATGTCATCTCGCCGCCGGCATCATGCAGATACCCCATGATACGATTGGCCAACTGAAACACACGTTCACCGCCACGCTCACGCAACGTGACATCGATTTTTCCGTCATCCCGAACGGTTTTCACATAAGCAGGAATTCTGTCACCCGGGCTCAACGGATCAAACAGGTCATTGTTATAAATCATACCCCAAAACAGATTGTCGACAATCACCTTGTAACCCAAATCAGTTTTATGTACAGCCAAAATGTCGACAGTGTCGCCTTCTGAATATCGGGGAATACGGTTTCCGACATATTTGTTCAATTTCGTCGAACCGACAATACGTTTCGTTGCATTGTCAAGAAACGCATATACCACATAGCTTCCACCTACACGGATTTCCTGACTTTGTTCGCGGAACGGCACCAGCAAATCCTTCTGAAGCCCCCACTCCATAAATGCTCCGACTCGATTAACTTCAACGGCCTTCAACAATCCAAATTCCCCGACTTCAATCAGAGGTTTTTCGGTCGTGGCTATAAGCCGGTCCTCCGAGTCGCAGTAAATGAAAACGGAAAGTTCATCACCGACATTCATGGAATCGTCCACGTATCTTTTAGGCAAAAGTATCTCTCCTGATTCACCTCCGTCGAGATACAAACCAAAATCAACTTTTTTTACGACCTTCAGATTATTGGTTTTTCCTATTTTTATCATATCTTTACGTTCAGAATTGAGCTGCAATTTTTTGTTGTTATAATTCTACTTTTGTTGTTCAACGAAACCTAATTCATAAGCAATGAACTATTTTTCTAACTCTCGGCTAATCAGCATAGCAGTTGCCATTTTTTCGCTTTGCGGATGTTCAAATCCATCAGGCACCTCCAACCAAAAGGACAACGCCCTTCTACAATTGGACTCCATCTCTTGCGTCGACTCCATAAAGGACATCGTCCAAAGCACAATTACCGTCAAAGCCGATATCGTATATCCAACATTTTACAAAGATAAGCAAAATTCAAAAGGCATACAATCCCTTTTCGCCCAACATATCTTAAATATTCAGGAATCGGACAGCTTCGACATAAAAAAGGAAATTCACCAATATTCCCGCGACATACTGGAAGCCTATAAAATGCCGCCGGCCAATGAGCAGATAGAAGAAACCGACAAAGATGAATACACGCCGACACTCCGGCTTGACATCAGTCAAAAAATCAACGTTGCCTACAACGACAACGGACTAATCTGCTTCCGCAAGGCATCAGAAATGCGTAAAAACGGCAAGCCTACCATTCAGACGAACAAATATTACACGTTTGATCTAAACAAAATGATCCGCCTGACGGTTCCCGACATAATCCAAACTGAGTATCAAAGCGAAGTCAACGAATTGCTGAAACAACAGCTGTTAAAACAAGAGGGCGTCAAGTCACCCTCCCAATTGTTTGATTTGGGATATTTCAACATTGAGAATCTTTCAGTGACCAACAACTTTTATTTTACGCCCAAAAGCATTATCTTTGTCTATGAGCCATACGAAATTGCATGTTTCGCTCTCGGCGAAACCAAAATCGAGCTCAACTTCTCCGACATTGAAACTTATTTGAAGGACCCGAATCTGGTAAACAACTTGTAACATCACATTCATAACAAATGGAAGAAATCATAAAATATTTCCCCCATCTCACCGCCCAACAGATAGAACAGTTCAAAGCGTTGGGACAACTTTATCCGGAATGGAACGAAAAAATCAATGTCATTTCCCGAAAAGACATTGACAACTTATATACCAATCATATCCTCCACTCGCTGAGCATTGCCAAATTTACCGATTTCAAACCCGGCAGCACTATCCTTGACATGGGCACCGGCGGCGGATTTCCCGGCATACCGTTAGCCATCATGTTCCCCGAATGTAAGTTTCATCTTGTCGATCGAACCGGCAAGAAAATAAAGGTGGCATCTGACATTGCCAGTCAAATTGGACTGACGAATGTCACTTTCCAACATGGCGACGTTGCCGAAGTAAAAGAAAAATTCGATTTTGTAGTGTCGCGTGCCGTCATGCAACTCGACAGCCTCATTCCGCTCATCAGGAAAAACATCAAGAAAGAATGTATCAACAGCATTCCAAACGGATTGATTTGCCTCAAGGGAGGTGAACTGGAGGGAGAAATAGGAAAAGTGAAAATGCCTTCGATTACCGCCAACATCAGCGATTATTTTGCGGAAGATTTTTTCAAGACAAAAAAAGTTGTATATATCCAAATTTAAATTCAATACAGCTATGCATGTAAGCCGATTTGTATTTAACGTCTTTGGCGAGAACACTTATATATTATGGGACGATGTCACTAAAGAAGCCGCAATTGTTGACCCTGGCATGTCAAGCCCCGCAGAAAACGATGCCGTCGATAAGTTTATTCGTGAAAAAGGCCTGAAACTTATTCACCTCATCAACACGCACATGCACATCGACCATGCCATAGGGAACGGGCATATAATGAATTCCTATGGACTTGTATGTGAATGCAATGAAACGGACAACTATTTAGCCGAACGACTGACAGCACAGGCTAAAATGTTCGGCATTTCTTTTCACGGCAAAGATATTGCAGTTGGCAAGCATCTTCCGGACAACAGTGAAATCAGCATTGGAAATGAAAAGCTTCGCGTGCTTTATGTCCCGGGTCACACCAAAGGCCACATAGCACTCTATTCTGCCTCGTCCTCCTTCGTTCTGACCGGAGACGCCCTCTTCCAAATGAGTATCGGAAGGACCGATCTTCCCGGAGGGAATTTCAATGACCTCATCAACAGCATCGAACACCGCCTGCTTACGCTTCCTCCGGAAACCACTGTTTATCCCGGACATGGCGGTGAAACATCCATCGGATTTGAACTGGAACACAATCCCTATATATAAAAAATGAGAAGAGAGCGAAACCCACAATCGCTCTCTTCTCATTTTTTTCTAAATCGTTTAAGAATTTTTCTTACCGTCTGAAACATCTTAAAGCCGACTATGGCGTACTGTATGACGTTCTTGTTGGCGGAATACTGTCCCCATATCCTGGAGACGACATTTGTTTTCGAACCATTAACAAGACTTTCCTTCAGCCCACTCAGGCGCTCCTTCTGCATTTCCAGACGGACAAGCACCAATGCCTTCTGATATTGCAATTCCTCCAGTGTGTAGCCTTTCCATTCAGGCACACCGTTCATTCCCGTCGTATTCTCCTTCATACCTCTACTTTTTATCAATCAGCAAACGTGAGACAAACCGTGTTATCGGATTAAAAATCAACGCTTTCCTGAACAGGATAACTATACATACAATCACAAGGAAAAATCCGGCAATCAGGACATAGGACCATGCGCCACCTACAATTCCAGCCAAAACCACCTGCAACGATGCTCCCAAATAGAACAGCGCCACCACAGCCAATGCTGCGACAATTCCGAACAGGGCCATCATCGACAGCAGGATGGAAAGTTTCTCTATGCATATCAGCCTTACATAGTCAAGCTGAAGAAGCCCATACTTCTTCAACTCCGACCAAGCATTCCGACTTGTTGACTTTTCTTCTTCCATATCTCAACAAAAAACCCGAAAGACAGGCCTTGTAAGCAAAGCTGTCCTTCGAGTTTTAATTATTATCATTACCCTTCTGTTTCTTCCGTAATTTTATCCACAAGCTGCTCCACTTCGTCGTCCGTAAAATCAATGCCTTTTGATTTCAGCAAAGATTTTATTCTTGCGCGAGTGTCAGCACCTTTTTCCGGCGCAAATAGCAATGCAATAGCACCACCAATAACAGCGCCACCAACAAAAGCAGAAATCAATCCTAAAGTTTTGTTCATAGTCTGTCAGTTTTTTAAAGTTTCAACTCTTTAGAAATTTCATCACTCAACTCATCCAATTGTTCAGCTTTCAATTTAAGTTTTTTAGACTTCAAAAATTCAGCCAATTTTGCACGAGTGTCAGCACCCTTTTCAGGGGCAAATAGCAATCCTACGGCTGCTCCGGCAATTGCACCGCCAACTACAGCCAAAATAATATGCAATGGTTTCATACACTAAGGTTTTTCATGTATAACAATCAACGGAAATAAATGTTTAGTCAAAACTCTTTTTTCAGACAGCCGACTGAATGATATCAATACATATCGGCTTCACACCGCTTACCAGGCATTCGATGGCAATCACCATCAGAATCAGTCCCATCAAGCGCATCATTACGTTGTTTCCCGTATCACCAAGTATAGCAATCAGCCGGGTTGACGCCCTCAATGTTATATAGGTAATGAAAAAGATGGATGCAATTACACCCATAAGCACTAGTTTATGAGCCGTTGTAACGGCATCCTCCATCATCATGATACCATTGGCAATAGCACCCGGACCACAAATCATCGGAATCGCCAAAGGAGTAATTGATATATCGTTGGCATAATCGCGTATCTCAGATGCAGCCAGCTTCACCCTTGTAAATTTGGCCTGCAGCATATCATAGCCTATCTTAAACATGATAATACCGCCGGCTATACGGAAACCATTGGTCGACATTCCAAAAAACTTAAACAGGAACTGTCCGAAAATTGTAAACGATACAAGTATCAGAAACGCCACGAAACTTGCCTTCTTGACAATACGACGGCGCTCCGCCTCGTCGAAATTCTGTGTCATGGTCAAGAAAACCGGCATGATACCCAGCGGATTCGTCAGCGTAAAAAAAGATGTAAAGCACAGCAGTGCGTAAGTAACCAATGAATTTTCCATAATCAAAAAAAAATAATGGTAGAGCTGTTACACTCTACCATTTATATAATCCACATCAAAGAGCGTGCTGAAACTCCGAAAAACAGGATTTGAGTTTTCTTCCTCCTTTGTAATCCTCCGGTCTATTCGACTTCCCAAAGGAACGAGGCCCGCCATTAGAGAAAGAAATATGTCTCGGCATTTCATAAAATTTGATGAGTTTCCCAATCTGCTTTGATGTGGGATATCTTTCTCTATTGCAAATATAGCTATACTATTGGAATTTTGCAAATTTTACGCACAAAAAAAGCCTCAAAAAGAGGCTTTTTCTTGATTTAAAACTGCTTATATTAAGCATTCTTTACCTTGTCAACAATAGCTTTGAAGGCAGCCGGATTGTTAACAGCAAGGTCAGCAAGGACTTTGCGGTTAATTTGGATGCCAGCTTTGTGGATAAGACCCATCAACTTAGAGTAAGAAAGGTCTTCAAGACGAGCAGCAGCATTGATACGCTGAATCCACAATGCGCGGAAATTACGTTTTTTATTCTTACGATCACGGTAGGCGTATGTAAGACCTTTTTCCCAAGTATTCTTGGCAACTGTCCACACGTTCTTACGACATCCGTAATAACCTCTCGTAAGTTTCAAAATTTTCTTTCTCTTAGCTCTTGATGCTACGTGATTTACTGATCTAGGCATTTTCTTTCTGTTTTTTGAATGCTAGCGGCTGTTACGCGCTTAAAGGCTATACATTCGGTTAATAAAAATTGCTAATAAAATCTCTGTAATTAAAAGTCAAAAACCGTACTTTATTATCTGATTGCTAAAAGATCACGCACGTTGCGAACATCGGCAACAGTCAGTGTAGTAAAGTGTCCGAGGTTTCTTTTCTGCTTTTTAGTCTTCTTTGTCAAGATGTGACTTTTGTAAGCATGTTTTCTCTTAATTTTTCCTGATCCGGTAAGGGCGAACCTCTTTTTGGCACCGGAATTAGTCTTAACCTTTGGCATTTCTTTTTGTTTTTAAATTACTATTGATTTATTTATGCTTAAACAAAGCTCTTATTATTTTGTCTTTTTAGGAGTCAGCATGATAATCATGCGTTTTCCTTCCAAGACAGGCATTTGTTCCACCTTACCATATTCTTCCAAGTCATTGGCAAAGCGCAGCAACAGGACTTCACCCTGCTCCTTGAACAAAATCGAACGCCCCTTGAAGAACACATAAGCTTTCACCTTGGCTCCCTCTTTCAAGAATCCGATCGCATGCTTCAACTTGAAGTTGTAGTCATGGTCATCCGTTTGCGGTCCGAAACGAATCTCCTTAACGACAACCTTGGAAGACTTCGCTTTCTGTTCTTTCTGACGCTTTTTCTGTTGGTACAGAAATTTCTGATAGTCGAGAATACGGCATACTGGCGGATCTGCCTTAGGAGAGATCTCGATCAAATCAAGTTCCTGCTCTTCCGCAATGCGCAGAGCCTCCTGAAGCGTATAAACTCCCTGCTCAACATTATCACCTACCAGACGCACTTCACGTGCACGGATATGTTCATTTATAACATAAGCGTCTTTTGCGCCTTTATTGTCTTTTTTTTGAGGGACAGCATTGGGCTTTGGTCCCGTTCCAAGTGGTGTTTTTGCCATTAATTGTTTTAATATTTGGTCATTTCCTCTATTTCTCGAGCGAAATTCTCGGCAAAGGTAGTAATTTTTACCGAACCTTTATCACCTTCGCCCTGTTTTCTTACAGAAATTTCTTCATTATTAACTTCTTTTTCACCGACAACGAGCATATAAGGAATACGTTTCAATTCATTGTCACGTATTTTCTTACCGATTTTCTCGTTACGGTTGTCAACGGTTGCTCGGATTCCTTTTTCAGCAAGAATCAGACGAACCTTGTCGGCATAGTCGTTGAACTTCTCGCTGATCGGAAGGATAACGGCCTGCTCAGGAGCGAGCCAAAGCGGAAGGTTACCGGCTGTATGCTCAAGCAGCACTGCTACGAAACGTTCCAATGAGCCGAACGGTGCACGGTGAATCATCACCGGACGGTGCTTCTGGTTGTCGGAACCCGTATATTCCAAGTCGAAACGCTCCGGAAGGTTATAGTCAACCTGAATAGTACCCAACTGCCAACGACGGCCGATTGCATCTTTCACCATGAAGTCAAGCTTCGGACCATAGAATGCAGCTTCACCATATTCGATACGTGCAGGAAGGCCCTTTTCCTGACAAGCTTCAATGATTGCCTGTTCAGCCTTTTCCCAATTTTCTTCAGATCCGATATACTTTTCACGGTTCACTTTATCGCGCAACGAAATCTGTGCTTCAAAGCTTTCAAACTTCATGGCACGGAACACGATGGAAATAATATCCATCACGCGCAAAAATTCGTCTTTCACCTGATCCGGACGGCAGAAAATATGTGCATCATCCTGAGTAAAGCTACGTACACGAGTCAAGCCGTGAAGTTCACCGCTCTGCTCGTAACGGCAAACAGTACCGAATTCAGCGATACGCAATGGAAGGTCGCGGTATGAGTGAGGTGAATTTTTGAAAATTTCGCAGTGGTGAGGACAGTTCATCGGCTTCAAGAAGTACTCTTCACCCTCTTCCGGAGTATGAATCGGCTGGAATGAATCCTTACCGTATTTTGCGTAGTGACCGGAAGTGACATACAGCATCTTGTTACCGATTGGCGGCGTGATAACCTCCTTATAATCGTATCTTCTTTGAATGTTGCGCAAGAATTCCTGCAAACGCAGACGAAGTTCCGTCCCCTTCGGCAACCACATTGGAAGTCCCTTTCCTACTGTTTCAGAGAACATGAAGAGTTCCATTTCCTTACCAATCTTTCTGTGGTCACGCTTCTTTGCTTCTTCAAGCATCACCAGATACTCGTCGAGCATTTTCTTTTTCGGGAATGAAATACCGTAAACACGGACCAACTGATTGCGCTTTTCGTCACCGCGCCAATAAGCTCCGGCAAGAGAAAGCACCTTCACAGCTTTGATAATACCCGTATTCGGGATATGCGGACCTTTACACAAATCCGTAAACGCACCTTGTGTATATGTTGTAATGTGGCCGTCTTCCAGTTCACTGATCAGTTCACATTTGTAAGTTTCATTTCTATCACCGAACATTTTCAAGGCATCACTCTTTGAAATGTCCTTACGAACGACATCCTCCTTGCGAGAAGCCAATTCCAACATCTTGGCCTCTATTTTTGCAAAGTCGGCGCTGGTTATTGAATGTTCACCCGGATCGATGTCATAGTAAAAACCGTTCTCAATAGCCGGACCTATACCGAACTTCACTCCAGGATACAATTCCTGCAGTGCTTCTGCCAACAGGTGGGCCGAGGTGTGCCAGAACGCATGCTTGCCTTCCGGTGAATCCCATTTGAAGAACCGAATTTCACCATCGTTTTCGATTGGGCGAGTCAAATCCCATTCATTACCGTCAATTGTTGCAGCCAACACGTCTTGTGCAAATCGCGGGCTAATGCCTTCTGCAATCTGAAGCGGCGTTACTCCTGCTTCATATTGCTTAATTGCTCCATCTGGAAATTTAATATTCATATCAATTTATATTTTTAATTCTTGCATAAATACAACGAACGCAAGATTCAGGTGCAAAATTAGTTAAATATTGGGAGTTATTGCATTTTTTGAAGAAAAACTTTACTGAATATTAGCGTCTCATGCGTTTTAACACATTATAAGACGCCATAATGCCAAGTTCGCCGGCTTTACTCAAATCAGCGACACCTTTTTCAATGTTGCCCAATTGCAAATATACCATACCGCGATTGAAATACGCCTCTCCAAAATCCGCCCTTATATTGATGGCCGACGTATAGCAAGCCAAAGCCGCTGTGTAATCGTTGAACGACAAATAGATGTTACCTTTATTAAAGTAGGCGTACACTTGATTCGGCGACAATTCCAACACCTTATCCAAATCATCGAGCACAGACTCTGCCATATAGCGGTCGTTGACAGCCTTCAACTCCCCTATGGTTTCACGCTCTGCCTTGCGGGCCGAATAGGCTGACGTCAATTCCGTATCTGTATTGCCTTCACGCATCACTTCCATCTGGCACATTCGCGCAACCGAACGGGCAAAATACCCCAAAACGAACTGTGGGCTCAACCGCACGGCCTCGGTCAAATCATTGACAGCCGATTCGTAATCCTTCACCATCATATAGCTCATTGCCCGACCGAAATAATCGATGGCACGCGGTTCGGACGACATCAGCAAACTCGAATAGTGACGAATCAATTCAAACTGGATGTCAATCTGATCTTCCGACAACTTCGGCTTCACATTCGTTATATAAAGCCTGTCGCGCAAATAATGGCTAGAATTGATTTCATCAACATCTTTCTGGTAATAGGCGTCAGAACGGAGTTCTGTGGTTTTATCGAAATACGACAGGATATAGGAATCCAGCATTTCTATATGCGTACTGTAATTCTGAACCTTACCTCTATATTTATTGTCGTATTCCGGCTTTATTTCGTTGTCATTCTCGACGGTCATCAGCGTCTTGAATTTCTTCATCACCTCCTCAGGCGATTCTTCCTCTTCCGTTTTCTTCTCTTCTGACGGTTCGTCCTCTTTCAAGGCATACTCTCGCGCCGCCTGTTTTTCCTGCAAATCTCGGGACTTATAGTAATCCCGTTCACCGCCTTTCCGGTCACCTGACAGGCGCTTGCACTCGCTTCTTTCAAAATAGGCCATCGGCAAATTGGGATAGCGCTCGATAACCTTGTCATAGTCGGCTATAGCCAACTTATACTGACGTGTCTCCTGATAAAGAGTTGCACGGTTATACAGAGCCATAAAGTTATCCGGCTCACGCTCCAGCACATACGAAAAATCTTCAATGGCCTTATTGTTGTCCTGCACCTCCATTCTCAAAAGTCCGCGATTGAAACGAGCCGGAACATTGGAAGGATTCAGCTCAATAGCATAGTCAAAATCAGCCATAGCACCGAAATAATCATCCAAATGATATTTCAAGAATGCCCGGTTAACGAAATAATCCGCCTTCTTAGGCTCCAGTTTGATGGCGCTGTTCATGTCCTGCAAAGCTTTCTCATAATCCGACGCCCTTTTTATCAGGATATCCGCCCGCATGACAAATGCATCAGCGTTATTTTCATTGACCTCTATACATTTGGAAATATCATTCAGAGCTGCAATCGTGTCACCCACCGACAGATTCAACTGCGCACGCCCCAGATAGGCATTATCAAACTTCGGGTACAGCCGCGTCAGCACTGCATAAGTTTCGGCCGAGCCCTTGTAATCCTCGATCTTCTGCTGCGCCACCGCCTTGTTTATCAAGAAAATTTTACTTTCCGGCAAATACTTCAGTCCCTGATTATAGTCCTCAATAGCCCCCTTGTCGTCACCCAGTTCCTGACGGGAAATACCCCGAACCTGATAGGCATCAACAATAAATGGATTTCTTTCAATTGCCAAATCGCAGTCCTGTTCAGCTCCGCGGTAATCCTCCAGATAAAATTTGGCTACAGCCCTGAAAAAATAAGGATCCGCCAAATACGGCTTGGCTTTTATCACCTGATTGAAATACTGTATCGACAAAATATAATCCTCAAAATACAGAGCATTCCGTCCGATAATCATCACTTGATCCGTATTAATCTGCGCACCCACCGGCAACGATAAGCCCACACACGCAAACACACAAACCAACACGGTTTTTATATATTGATACATTCTGTTCATAATTTAACTTGACGGCACAAAAATAGTAGAAATTATAGGATTTTTCCGTATCTTTGCAGAGAAATAAAGCATTTAATATATATTTTAAACTTTTAAACGAGTTTTGTTGTTAATTCAATTTTAGGTATAGGTAAAAAATGGAAAATGGTTGTTTAAAGAACGTAGTAATTATTGGAGGTGGCTTTGCAGGACTGAATCTTGCAAAGAAACTTGACAAAGAAAAATATAATGTAACTATAGTGGATAAGCATAATTTCCATAGCTTTCCCCCACTTTTCTATCAAATAGCTTCTTCCGGTCTGGAGCCGAGCAGCATTTCTTTCCCATTCCGTCGTGAAATGCGAAAGATGAAAAATGCCAAATACCGTTTTGGCATGGTACAGAAAATCGATCCGGAAAAGAAAACAGTACATACCCAGTTCGAAGAAATTCCTTACGATGAACTTGTCATCGCAACGGGTACGACCAACAACTTTTTCAACATGCCGGAATTGAAAGAGAAAGTGCATACATTGAAATCCACGGCTGAAGCCATCCGTCTAAGAAATGAAATTCTCGACAGACTGGAAAGAGCTTGTATTACGACTGACAGCAAGCGCAAAAAAGAGCTGCTCAGCTTCGTTGTCGTCGGAGGCGGTCCGACCGGAGTAGAGATTGCCGGAGCTTTGGGCGAAATGAAACGGTATATCTTGAAACGCGAGTATCCGGAAATCGACAAGGACGACGTTCGCGTTATCCTCGTTGAAGGAACTGACCGTTTCCTCCGCACCATGAGCGAAAGAGCATCAAAGGATGCCGAAACATATCTGGGACACCTCATGATTGAAACCCGTCTGAACTGCATGATGGAGTCCTACGACAACAACATTCTGCACTTGTCGAACGGTGAAGACATTTACTGCGAAACTTTGATTTGGACAGCCGGCATCACCGGCAATTCCATCAATGGCATCAATCCTGAAACAATCACACGCGGCAACAGATACACCATTGACAAAAACTTCAAAGTTAAAGGCTATGACAATATCTACGCCATAGGCGACATTGCCATGCTTTGCGACGAGTCGCATCCCCACGGATATCCTCAAGTAGCACAAGTGGCTATTCAACAGGCCAACTATCTGGCCAACCAGTTGAACAACGGAATTTCCGACAAGCCGTTTACTTATATTGACAAGGGATCCATGGCCACTATCGGACGCAACAGAGCCGTGTGCGACCTCAAGTTTTCCTACCTCTACGGTCGACCGGCATGGGTAACCTGGATGTTCATCCATTTGATTTCCATTTTAGGCATGCGAAACAAAGTCAACGTAATGGTCAACTGGATTTGGGCATACCTGTTCTACACCACGTCACTACGACTACTTATCCGACCGGTTAAATACCCAATCCGCAAACATTGGATAGACGAATAACAACAAACCTCAAAATATGAAAAAGAAAACAACCACAATACTGCTGCTTTCCACGTTCATGATGACTGTAGCATCATGCAAGACACAGTCGACAAAAAAGGTGGAATACATTGAAGAACCGATAACGGTTGAAGCCGAACAGGACAGCCAGAAAAAGAATGTTCCCGACCAACGTCAACGCGTCAAAGGTGAATGGATTATCATCAGTGCCAACGGGAAGGAACTTTCGCAAACAGAAGAACGTCCATACATCGATTTCAGTGCCAAAGAAGGACGTATTTACGGATTCACCGGATGCAATATCCTTAACGGAAATTTTTCTGTCCAGTCGGGAAACAGAATTGAGTTTGAAAACGTCATCACAACAATGAAATTTTGTGACGGTATTTCGGACGAACGAAATGTGCTGAACGGTTTGAATGAAGCGGAAAGCTTTACGGTTTACCGCCAGGACGACCTATACTACCTTGACATTAAAAATGCGGCCGGTCAAACGGTTCTCCACATGAAACGGCACAATGCCGATGTGCTGACAGGCACTTGGGGGGTGTCGTCTATCGAAGGGCGGCATGTCTCCGATAAGCAAATCAAGCTCATCATTGACGTACCGGAATCTAAAATTTACGGCGACACCGGCTGCAACATCATTAACGGCACTTTGGGCGTTGACCGTAACAAAGACTGGTTCATTCAATTTTACAGCATCGTCTCCACAAAAAAAATGTGTGACGAAAAATCCATGAAAATTGAAAGAAACCTGCTCGTCGCGCTGGAAAAAGTGGAATTCATCCGACGCATAAGCAATAAAGAGATCAAACTCACAGACAAGGACGGAAACGAAGTGCTCCACCTGCACCTGATAAATCTCAAAGAATCCAGATAGAACAACCATTGATATAAGCAGGCATATTTCTACGGGACATGCCTGCTTTTTTAATGATACAACAAAAGTCAATTACAAACCTCCGGTCTGACAATGCCTGGCGAATATCCTATATTTTACAAAATACATTTAAGAAACATTAAGTGCGGCACAACAGTGATAAAACTGAAAAAATTTCTATCTTTGTAACTTATAGCATACGGACTGAGACATGCACCCAACAGGTTCGCTTTAGTCTTTTCCTATTTGATGAATAAAAACCTAAACTGCATGAAAAAGTTTACAACTATTATTTTCTCCTTATTTGTGTCAGGAGCATTCGCTTCAGATGCGGAATTAAACTTACCGATTCGCAAAATTGGGGGTGAAGACTATTATTACCGACAAGTAAAGAAGAAAGAGACCATCTACGGCATATCCAAAGAACTTGGAATAACAAAGGAAGACATCATAAAATACAACCCGTCGGTTGCATCGGGACTTCAACGTGATCAAATACTCTACTTTCCGGTCAAGGATTTCAAAAAAGAGTCTCCGGCAAAAGTGCAAACGACTTCTAATACAACCGTCACCCACCTTGTAAAAAGTGGAGAAACGCTTTTCGGCATATCAAAAACCTACGGCGTATCCATCGCTGATTTGGTTGAGGCCAATCCAAGTGTCCAAAGCGGACTTAAGGCAGGAGAACAGCTCACTATTCCCCGCTCGACAATATCCAGCGGAACCGAGCACAAACAAGCCCATTATGTCGTAAAACCGGGCGACACGCTCTACCGCGTAGCACTTAATCACCATGTCACCCTGGAGGAACTGCTGCAAAGTAATCCGGGCGTCACCCCCGATAACTTCAAAGCAGGTGAAACAATTGTTATTCCTTCCCCAAATTCCGAATTGTTGGCACAGGGAAAAGAGCCTGAAACCGTATTCGTTTCAGACAAGATTGAAAAGGGAGAAACATTCAAAAGCATTTCAAAGGAATATAACGTATCGGAACAAAAAATCCGCGAAGCCAATCCGAACGTAAAAGAATTAAAATCCGGCAAATTCGTTTCCATTCCTATCACACAGGGAAAGTCAGATGACGACATTCCGACACAGGAAGATGTACAGATGACTTACAACACTGTCCACGAAGTTGCCGAAAAGACGGACAGCATTGTATTCTCATTCATATTGCCGTTTGAAAAAGAGAACGACAAGAGCAAGCTGTATGTGGATTTCTACAAAGGATTTCTGATGGCCGTTGAACAAAGCGCTGATCAAGACACCAAAATAGCGATCAACGCATTCGACACATCCGACACCAGCATATCACAGATTCTTGCCGACAAGCGATTAGGCGACAGTCATGCCATTTTTGCAGCCGGTGAGGATTATGAATTCGACAGAATAGCTGACTATGCGAAAGAAAACGACATCAATATTGTCAACACATTTTCAGTCAACAACGACAGCTATTTTGAAAACGACCGCGTGATTCAGATCAACACCCCGTCTTCCTACATGTATTCGGCATACATGAAAACGCTGAAGCAGAAATTCGCCGATTACCAAATCGTAATCATCAACGATACCGAGCATGAGGAAAAAGCGTTAATCAAAATGGTGAAAGACTCCGGATTGAACTGCACTACCCTTTCCATTGAGGAATTCAACAATCCGGAAGAATTGGACTCCCTGACCCTCTTTTCCGACAAAATTGCATTTTTGCCGTCAAGCGGAAGCAAAACCACAATCAAGGCCGTTCAAAAGACATTGACCAAATTGAAGAAAGAAAAGACGGACACTGAAATTGCCCTGTTAGGCTATCCGGAATGGACTACCTACAATGACTTGATGCATTTCTTCCACACAATGAATACGTATGTATATTCCCGATATGCACTTATTCCAAATGGTGAAGAAATTCAGAAGCTTGACCAAGATTACAACTACTGGTATGGAGGAAAACCCATCTATTCCGTTCCGTCGATGGCTTCTGTCGGCTATGATTTAGGACGCTATTTCATCCATGCCATAAAAGACAACAACAACGACTTTAATGTCAACAAACCATTTGACGGCGTTCAAACCGGTATCGTGCTGAACAGAGTCAGCAACTGGAGCGGATTTATCAATACGGCCATCTATCTTCTGAATTTCGACATTAACGGTCAAACGAACAAAGAACTGATTTTATGAAACGCAAACTCGCATGCACCATCATATTGCTGTTTTCATCAGTCTGTATTTGGGCGCAACAGCACTATACGTCCAATATTGCCATCGGCGTGAAAGGAGGTACGACTATTTCCAAACAAATGTTCTCCCCTACAGTCGAGCAGAGTTTCCTCGTAGGATATATGGGTGGCGTTACATTCCGCTATATTGAAGAGAAACACTTCGGACTTATCGTTGAATGCAATCTGGAACAGCGAGGATGGAAGGAAACATTCGACAATACACCGTACAGTTTCGACCGAACGCTTTCCTATATACAGATTCCGTTCCTTGCCCACGTATATTTTGGCAGCGACAAATTCAGATTCTTTTTTAATGCCGGTCCGGAAATGGGAATATTGATTAACGAAAAAACCAATGCCAACTACGACATCTACAACATTGGCAGTATTTCTGACTTTCCCTCAAAAAACCGATATACCGAGCAACAGACCATGCCTCTCAATTCAAAATTCGACTATGGCATCTCAGCGGGACTGGGTATGGAATGGCAGCAGAACAAACGCAATTCGTTCACACTGGAAGGACGTTTTTATTACGGTCTGAACAATATTTTCAGCGCACACAAAAGCGACACATTTGCCGCATCGAATGGCATATCAATCCTTGTTTCCCTCGGATATATGTTCAGAATCAAATAACAACACACATTGAAAATACCTACAAACAGGCAATAGCTATTGGAAAAATACCAACAAATAGCTATTGCCTGTTGTTATTATTATAAATTACTTTGCTAACTTGAAAAATCAAAAGAATGAGCAGCATACGAAAATACAAACCAACCGACAAAATGAGTCATCTCATCACTCGCAACTATTCTCTGATATCCGCCATGAGTCGTTTCGGACTCCCGTTAGGATTCGGAGAAAAGAGCGTTCAGGACTTTTGCAAGGAAAAGGGTGTTGACTGCAACACGTTTCTTGCCGTTGTCAACTTTATCGAACAAGAACAATATGGCTCCGAGTATGATCCTAATGAGGGAACAATTTCGGTAGAATCGCTTGTAAATTACCTAAAGCAGGCCCACTCGTTCTTTCTGGATTTCTGCCTGCCCAACATCCGCACGCGTCTATGCCAAGCCCTGGACCAGGAACCAGAGAAAAACGATGTAACAGAATCCATACTGATGTTTTACGACAAATATGTCGAAGAAGTTAGGCGGCACATGGAATATGAAAATAAGTATGTGTTCAAATATGTCGAGCAACTCATTGAAAAGAAAAAGACGGGCAGCTATACAATCAAATGCTTTGCCGAGAAGCACAACCATATCGAGCAGAAATTGAGGGAACTGAAAAACATCATCATAAAATATTATCCCCAAAACAGTTGTAACAACCTGCTGAATGCAACTCTTTTCGACATTCTCAACTGTGAACAGGACCTGGATTTACACTGCAAACTGGAAGACCAGCTTTTTACGCCGGCAGTTGTCAAACTTGAAACAGAAGTATCAAAATGAAAAGCAAAAACAACATCAAAATAGTAATTGCTGAAAATTCCTTGATATTAAAAAGCGGAATATCGGCCGTTTTGAGAAGGCTTTCCGACTATGCATTTTCCATCAATGAGGTTCCCAACATGGATGCTTTTATGATGTTTTCCCGTTTGCATCGTCCGGAAATTGCCATCATAAATCCGATGTTTCTCGGAGGGTTCAGCATTGCTACCTACAAGCGTGACAATCCCGATACAAAAGTTGTCGCGTTGGTGAGCGGATATTTCGACAACAAGACATTGTCGGAATTCGACGGTTCCATCTCCATATTCGATGAACTGGACACCATCAACGACACAATAACTGCCATTCTTCATATTGAAGAAGATGAAGAAGCGATAGAAACGGAACAATTAAGCCAGCGCGAAAAAGAAATCATCGGATGTGTAGTAAAAGGCCTTACCAACAAGGCTATCGCTGAGAAGCTTTCCATATCCATACACACGGTAATTACACACCGACGAAACATCTCGAAAAAACTTCAAATTCATTCGTCGGCAGGTCTGGCTATCTACGCCATCGTAAACAAAATCGTTGAGCTACAAGACATAAAAGGCGGAATCAGTTAAAGCAACCGACTCCGCCCTTTTTAATTTTTTATTTTCCATCAGCGTTTGCAAATCCAAACATCCGGATTCGTTTCACGAAGATTCGTTGATTCTATAAAATCATTCATTTCAGCATAGCTGTTTCCGGAAGCGACATATACCCGATAGATGCTTCCATTTCTTGACAGCACTTTCAGATTTTTAATGGATGACTCCTTAATAAACTGTTCCGTCTGTGCCTTTGTTTTCAAAGAAGCCACCACGACATAATATGTAGGCTGAACTGCTTTCTCTGTATTCTGAAACGCTGTTTCAGTCTTTGGCTTTTGTGCAGCGGCCGAACTTGAAATAACATCCTTCGCCTCCGCCGTATCCGCATCTTCCGCAGGAGCAACAGCTACCATCGGTTGCGCAACAGCCTTTTCTGCTTTATCTATTTGTACAGACTCATGCGCCGTAGAATTAAAACCGGCAAAATCCGGCGTATTCTCAACAGGAATTGGTGTCGACAATGTTATCGCCAACAAAATCAGTACAGCAATGCTGGCTGCAATCTTAAATATATTTCTGCTAATCGGCAAATATACAACATCTGACGTTTTCTCCTTACTGTCACCGTCTTCTGTTTCAAATACAGTACTGATAACAGGAGTCAATTTCAGTTTTTCCAAGCCGAAATATTCAATAGAAGCCTGATTGCCTTCGTCCGACGGATAGAAATGCAGGGAATCATCGTCCGACAATTCGAAACGGCCCAAACTGCCCATGCGGAATTCATGATTTTCCACCAACTGCCGCTTCAACGCTACCACGTCGTCAGCAATCATTGACATAGCCTTGTCGTATGACACCTTTTCTTTTCTCATTATTGAATTCACAAGCAAGCCGTCGTTGCACACAACCGCTTCATTAAATCCCAGCACGCGAGCCGGAGGCAGCAACTGATTGTCATCCCCCTGTTTAGCTGAAACATAACGCGCTATAAATGCACCGAATTCAGGAAGAACCACGCATTCATTCCGCCTTAGCAAATATTCAATATGAGATATAATTTTTATCATATAACAAAAGTACAGATTTATTTGCAATTAAGCAACCTACAAATCTCTTTTTTTGAAAAATTTCTCCACCAGTTCAGGCTCTGCACCCAATTCTTGCGCCTTTTTGGCATAATCAGCCGCATCATCGTAGCGGAACTGCAATTCAGCCAATCGGGCACGATAAACATATATCATCGGCTCAGAGGGATCCAGTTTCTGAGCTTCCTGCAAATCGGCTTCTGCCTCGACCGTCTTATTCAAGTCCAGATAACATTCCGCCCGTCCCAGATAATTCGACAAACGGTTTTCTTTTTCAATAATCTGCGAATACAGTTTTATCGCTTCTTCCTTTCTGTTCTGCAACTTGTTCCATAAGGCAAGGCCCCTTTGAGCATCCAGCGAATGCGGATCCAACTTCAACACATCGTCAAAATCCTGCTTCGCTTCGTCCATCTTTCCATATTGCAAAGCGATCATGCCATGATAATACCGCGAATCAACATCCGTTTCATCCAAACGCATTATTCGTTCGTAATCCACCAAAGCCTTTTCGACGCTGTCCATTTCCAAATATAAAGATGCCCTATTGTGTAAGATAGTCACAGCGTTGGGCGTAATGGACAAAGCATTCGTGTAGTCGGCCAACGCCTCTTTCAAGCGCCCCATATTACGATGTACCGTTCCCAGGTTCGACAAGAGCAAATAATTATTGGGATTCGCAGGTTCTTTTTTCAGGGCATTCAACAGCATTCTTTCAGCCCCACTCCAATTCCGTTCCTGCACAAAACGGTCAACTGAATCCACGGATGCAGCGTAGGACTGCCCCCACACATCCATAGAGAAAAACCCCACTAAAGAAACCAACAACAATGCCGATATTCTCGGAATATTGCCTAAAAATTTGAACATAGCGATAATAACAGTTGTTTTATTCGCAAAGTTACCGAAAAAGTCAGAGTCATTTCTTTTTTGAATTCTTTTTCACTATTTTTGTCATAAGTAAACAACCCTTTTAACGCTATGAATCTATTAAGTTTATTATTGGCTTCCACTGCGGCCGCAAGCGACACGACACAAAAGGCTTTAGAACCAATACAGGATATCAGTAAAATAGCCCGTGAATTTTCCGGTCTGCCAGTGGAACAAATTGTTGAGAAACTCGTTTCCGACGCTGTCGAGCTGGTCATCAAAGTGGCTATCGCCATCATAGTTTTCTATGTCGGGAAATTTATTATCGGACGAATCCACAAAAGCATCAAAAAGCTATTGCTTCACCGACAAGTAGACAAATCGCTGACAACCTTCATTTTGAGTTTCTTAAAAGTCGTACTCTATTTTGTACTGGTAATCATAGTCATATCCATATTGGGCATTGAAACCAGTTCATTCGTTGCCATATTTGCATCAGCCGGTGTTGCTATCGGTTTGGCATTGAGCGGGACATTACAGAACTTCGCAGGCGGAGTGCTCATTCTGCTTATCAAGCCCTACAAAGTAGGTGACTTCATTGAGGCGCAGGGCTTTTCCGGGACGGTAAAAGAAATTCAAATATTCAACACGGTGCTGAATACAACCGACAATAAATGTATCTTCATTCCCAATGGAGGACTTTCCACAGGCAGCATCAACAATTATAGCAAAGAAGACTATCGTCGCGTTGACTGGACCGTCAACATTTCCTACGGAAACGACTATCAGGTTGCGAAAAAAGCAATTCTTGACATCATCAACAATGACAGCCGTATCGTAAAAAAATATATTGAAGACGATCGCGAAATGAGAGCGGCTCAAAAAGCTGCAACAGCCGCACCAGAACCGGAGCCGGAAGAACAAAAAGGACTCAAACGCCTGTTCAGCGGCAAGGAAAAAGTTGTCAGCAAGCTGCAAGCCATTGCCAACAAGGAAGACGACATCAAAGCCCTCCTTCCGAAAATTGACCGCTCTCCGTTCATCGCCCTGTCGTCATTGTCGAGCAGCAGCGTTGACATTGTTGTCCGCGTATGGGTACCGTCTCCCCTATACTGGGATGTATATTTCGATATTAATGAAAAAATCTACAACGAACTGCCTAAAGCAGGAGTCAGTTTCCCATTCCCACAAATGGATGTCCATCTGGTCAAATAACGACTCAAATACCGCTCAAGCGACTGTTAAAAAAGACAGTCGCTTTTTTTATTTTATTTTGAAAAAAACATATTACGAAACCGCCGATTTCAGAAAAACAATCGCTATATTTGCGTATACGTTAAATTGTGAGGCAATATGGCCTTACGGCAAACCATTTTCAACGTATAACTGTTTTTAAGACAGTAGAATAATACGAGTGAGCTACTAATTGACAGGAACGACGCTCACTCCCGGCCATGAGAGGCCCCCCTACCTTGATAATAAAAAAAACTATATAAATGATAAGTAAATGGAATTACTTACCCCTAACATCCGAAGAACAAGAATTAGAGATCGAGTTGGCAAAGAAATTTGCCGGCAGTCCAACGATAGCTGAACTGCTGGTCCAACGCGGTATAACCAGCGTTGAAGAAGCCGAACGTTTTTTCTCCCCTTCTCTTTCCGACATGCACGATCCTTTTCTGATGCGTGACATGGACAAGGCTGTAAACAGGCTGAACAAAGCCATGGGGGCAAAAGAGAAGATATTAGTATATGGCGACTACGATGTTGACGGAACAACGGCTGTTGCCCTCGTATACAAATATCTCAGGAATTATTACTCTCATATCGAGTATTATATTCCAACCAGAGATGAAGAAGGATACGGAATTTCGATGAAAAGTATTGATGACGCCGTATCC
This sequence comes from uncultured Porphyromonadaceae bacterium, assembly GCA_900548875.1. Lineage (GTDB taxonomy): Bacteria > Bacteroidota > Bacteroidia > Bacteroidales > Muribaculaceae > Limisoma. The sequence goes on from URMA01000006.1 coordinate 37,828, forward strand.
AAAGGTATAAAACTTATTATCGTACTCGATTGTGGCATAAAAGCTATCGAGGAGATACATTATGCAAAGGAACATGGCATCGACTTTATCATTTGCGACCACCATGTTCCCGATGATGTGCTGCCAGAAGCATGTGCAATACTAAATCCAAAGTTGGCCAATAACACCTACCCTTATCCCCACCTTTCAGGCTGCGGGGTCGGGTTTAAGTTCATGCAGGCTTTTGCAAGAAGTAACGGACTGACAAACCACAACGAACTGTACAGTTTGCTTGACCTCGTCGCTGTCAGCATTGCGGCCGATATCGTACCTATGACCGGGGAAAACCGAATAATGGCATATCACGGTCTGAAGCGGCTGAATTCAAACCCTAACATGGGGCTGAAAAGCATTATCCGTATCTGCAACCTTGCCAATAAGGAAATCACCATAAGTGACGTGATATTTAAAATTGGCCCCCGAATCAACGCATCCGGCCGTATGCAGTCGGGCATGGAAGCTGTCGACCTGCTGACAACAAAAGACCAGAACGAAGCTTATGCCAAAGGCAAAAATATCGACCAATACAACCGCGACCGCAAAGAGCTGGACAAAAGGATTACAGAAGAGGCCAACGCCATCCTTGAGGCACGTGGAGAAATAAACTCCGACCACAAATCCATTGTCATCTACAACAAGAACTGGCATAAAGGCATCATTGGAATTGTGGCTTCCCGCCTCACGGAGCTGTACTACAAGCCGGCTGTTGTCCTGACACTGTCCAACGGTTTGGCAACCGGATCGTCGCGTTCCGTACAGGGATATGACATTTATAGTGCCATAGAAGCAACCCGCGATTTATTGGAAAATTTCGGCGGCCATACGTATGCCGTAGGTCTGTCGCTCAAGGAAGAAAACATACCCGAATTTTCGAGACGGTTTGAGAAATATGTGGCCGAGACAATCAAGCCCAATCAGCTGACACCACAGATTGACATTGACGCATATTTGAAATTTGAAGAAATCACACCTGAATTTCTTTCATATCTCAAATTGTTCAACCCATTCGGACCCGGCAACCAAAAGCCCATTTTCTGTTCGAAGCATGTAAAGGATTACGGTACAAGCAAACTTGTAGGCCGCAATCTTGAACATATCAAACTGGAACTCGTAGACAACAGTTCCGGCAAAGTGATGAACGGCATCGCCTTCAATATGTCAAGCTTTTTTGCGCATATCAAATCAGGCGAAACATTTGACATCTGCTATACGATAGAGGAAAACAAACACATCAACAATCCCAACAACTATCAGCTTTTTGTCAAAGAAATACGGCTCAGCCAAAAATAGACATGCAAAAGGAAATTTATGCCGTACTCCGTAAATATTGGGGTTACGACTCTTTTCGGGAACAACAGGAAGAGATTATAGAATCTGTCTTGAACAACAATGATACGTTAGGACTTCTCCCCACCGGGGGCGGGAAGTCCTTGACGTTTCAAGTCCCTACTATGGTCCTACCGGGAATGACAATTGTCATCACTCCCCTTATTTCATTGATGAAGGACCAAGTAGACAATCTGCGCAACCGGCAAATCAAAGCCATCTACATTCACTCAGGGTTAAAATATGCCGACATTCGCAACGCTATCGACAAGTGCATCTACGGCAACTACAAATTTCTGTATATTTCACCTGAAAGAGCAGCATCCGAGCGCTTCCTGGAATCATTGAGGCACATGAACATTTCGCAGATTGCCGTCGACGAAGCACACTGCATTTCTCAATGGGGCTATGATTTCCGCCCGTCCTATTTGAAAATTGCAAAAATAAGGGAACTGTTTCCCAATGTTCCGGTTCTTGCCCTGACTGCCACAGCAACGCCTGTTGTGGTCAACGACATCATGGATAAACTGAATTTCCGTACCCGGACTGTGTTCAAAAAAAGTTTTTCCCGCACGAACCTTTCCTACATTGTCCGCCATGTCGACAATAAAATGGAAAAGCTGGTCAACATTCTGCGGCAATCCAACGGTTCGGGAATTGTCTATGTGAGAAGTCGAAAAAAGACGAAACTTGTAGCCGAAGAGCTACAACATTATGATATTTCTGCCGATTTCTATCATGCCGGAATTGTCAACGAAGAGAAGCAGGAAAAACAGGACAAATGGAAAAAAGGCGAGACACGCATCATGGTGGCCACCAATGCTTTTGGTATGGGTATCGACAAGCCCGACGTACGGACAGTCGTTCATCTCGACGTTCCCAACTCATTGGAAGAATACTATCAGGAAGCAGGACGGGCAGGACGCGACAATAAAAAATCGTATGCCGTCATGCTGGCAAACAACCGCGACAAAAGCCTCCTGAAAAAACGTATAGCCGAAACATTTCCTCCAGTTGACTTCATCAAGGAAGTCTATGTACGGCTATGCAACTTTCTTGACATTGGCCTGGGTGGAGGTTTTGACAAGCTGTTTGAATTCAATTTCAGCCTTTTCTGCGAAACATTCAAATACCCTCCAACGACAACCCATAGCGCATTGAAAATTCTGTCACAATCAGAATACATCGAATATGTCGAAGAAGTTGAAGTTCAGTCGCGTGTAATGGTTCTGGTTGACAAGCGGAACTTGTACGACATTCCCAACGCCACCCCTCTGATGGACAAGATTCTGGAAATCATACTCCGCAACTATCCGGGAATCTTTGCCGACTATGTGTTTATCGACGAGGCCACCCTTTCATACCGATACGGAATAACTCCCGACGAGATTTATTCGACACTGATAGCGCTGAACAAAATGCACATTCTCCACTATATTCCCCGCCGACGGACTCCCTATGTATATTTCCCCACGTCACGTGTCGAACCTCGCCATCTGCTGCTCCCCAAAAGCGTCTACGAAGAAGGCCTGAAGCGGTTGGAACAGCGCATCGCCGCCATTACCGATTATGCGTTCAACGATTCAGAATGCAGGGAACGGCGCATGCTGCAATATTTTGGAGAAACGGCTTCCGATTGCGGCCGATGTGACGTATGTGTAGAAAAAAGGCGAAATAAAAAAGACAACACAAAAGAAGTCATTGATGGAATTCTTTATATGTTGTCTTTAAAACCGTGCAGTGCAAAAGACATTATCGAAACGCTCTCCTTTCCGGACAACACTATTTACGACATGCTCCGCTATCTGACAGACGAAGGCTTTATTCGGCTGAAAGACGGATACTATTGTTCCAAATAAACCGTATCCAACAGCGAATATTTGGTCAGCTCAAGCAACTTCGTCTGATATTCGTACTTCATATCCAACAAATTGTAGTTGGCATCGAGGAAATATTTCACTTCCGTCAAATATTGCAACATGGTCAGCTGTCCCATGTCGAGCGCTTTCTTCAAGATGTCAAAATTCGCCGGATCTTCGACAAACGAAGAATAGCTTTTCACCATTTCGCCCAATTCCTCAACGGAAGAATACTGCGAACGGATCTTGATTTCCTCCTTCATTTCCGCATCAACAGAGGCTAAAACGCTTGAAGCCTCATAAGCCTTCTGCATCTTCACCTTGTGGCGATTGGAAAACAATGGAATAGACACGCCAAACACCAGTTCATGCACATTGCCAACTCCCCCCTCTCTTTGCAGCTTATATCCAAGCACAAACGACGGCAACCATGAATTTTTAGAAACCTTTACCGCCTGTGCTGCAACTTCCTGATTCTGTCGCAACACTTTATAGTCAGGACTCAATGTCGTGTAAGCATGCCAATAGTCATCAGCTGAAGCCAATTCCGACTGAGAATACTCCGTTAAATCAACATTAAAGTTTTCCAACTCCTCACCTCCGTTTAATGATTTCAGTCCGTCAATGGCCACACGCTTCTGGATATACAATTGCTTTAATTGATTTTCCACATCAAACAGCCCCACCTTGAGCTTGTTCACATCAATCAGCGACAACTCGCCAGCTTGACTTCCAAACTCATACTTATCCAGCAAACTCTTTTCTGTTTCCTGAATTTTTTTCTGGAGGGCGATACGTTTGTTTATGTTCACCAAATCAATCATCAATTGTTTCGCTTCCACAAGCACGCCCAAAGTTTTAGACTGGTACATATATTCCATTGCAGTTACCCGACTGTCAATGTGCTTCTTCCGCGCGACATACATTCCCGGCCAGTCAAAACTTTCTGACACGACGAGTTCCATCGTGTGATCTGGATCGAAACCATAATCCATTTCGAATTCAGGGTCTGCCAGATTATTTTCAGACTTGGCCATCAGAATATCGCCCTCCATAGCCTTACGGGCGGACTGTAATTCTTTATTGTTTTTTGAAATTTGCGACAGCCAATCGGTCTCACCATTTTGCTGGGCGAACAAAGGCGTTGCCGCCAACAGCATCACCGAAAGGATTACATTATATTTCATACCGTTTCCTTTTTTCTATTACACAAATAATATATAACCGGAACCACCACAAGGTTCAGCAATGTAGAAGAGAACAAGCCTCCCAAAATAACGATTGCCATCGGACTTTGTATTTCATTTCCCGGTTCCGTACCACGCACAGCAATCGGAATCAGCGCCAATGCCGATGTAAGTGCGGTCATTATAATCGGCAACAAACGATCCTCAGAACCTTGTATAATACGCGGCATTAAGGCCATTCCCTGATCTTTCAACAAATTATAATGAGACATCAGCAGCATACCGTTTCTTGTCGTAATTCCCAGCAATGAGATAAACCCGATAATGGCAGGAATATTCAATTCACCCGATGTCAGCCACAATATCAGCACACCGCCAATCATGGCCAACGGCAAGTTCACCAAAATAATCAGCGACTGTTGCAGATTCTTGAATTCCTGATACAGCAACATGAAGATAACCACCAATGCAACAATAGAGGCAATGGCCAGCGTTCTCGAAGCCTCAGCTTCACTTTCAAATTGTCCTCCATAATTGATGTAATATCCCTCGGGAAGAACAATGCTGCTCTCTATCGTATGCTGAATGTCGGAAACAGCACCGCGCAAATCCCTTCCGTCAACATTCGCAGAAACGACTATCCGGCGACGGGCATTTTCTCTGTTGATTGAATTAGGTCCGTCGGTCGATTCGACATTTGCCACATCGGCAAGCGTCACTTTTCCGACAGAGGTGTCAATCATCAGATTTCGTAACTGTTCGATGGTTGAACGACTGTTCTCATCCATTCTGACACGCAAATTATATGGGAAGCCGTCTTCATACACCTGGGAAACGACTGTTCCTGAAACAGCGATATTCACCAGTTTTGTGAAATCATCCATTGTAACACCATATTTTGCCATAACATCCCTCCGCGGCGTAATGACAATTTCAGGGCGTTCAATCTGCTGCTCGATATTCACATCAACAATTCCTTCCACACCACTGATTTTTTCTTTAATCTGCTTGCCTATCGTATACAATTGCGTAAGATTATCACCAAACAACTTGATGGCAATCTGGGCTTCAGTTCCCGAAAGCATGGCATCAATACGGTGGGATATCGGTTGACCGATTTCCACACTCAAGCCAGGAATCTCCGACAAGCGAGTACGAATTTCATTCATTATTTCAGCCCTCGGACGGTCGATTATTTCATACGGAGCCTCTATCTCGGAAGCATTGCTGCCACGAGAATGCTCATCCAACTCCGCACGTCCGGTTTTTCGGGCAATGGTCTTGATTTCCGGAATGTCCATCAAAATCTTGTCAACCTTTTCGCCAATTTTGTTGGATTCCTCCAATGAAATGCCCGGGACGGTTGCAATATTAATAGTAAACGAACCTTCGTTGAACGACGGCAAGAAACTGCGGCCCAACGTAAAGAACAGACCGCCCGCTACCACAAACAAAACACAAGTCGTACCCAATACTATCTTTTTATGCTTGAAACCCCAAGCCAATACCTTCGTATAGCCGGCACGCATTTTGGCAGAAGTCCAGGCTTCTTTCGACGACTTGTCCAAATGTTTGTCTTTCGACAGGAGCATGCTGCAAAGCACCGGTGTCAAGGTCAAAGCAACAATCGTCGATGCAATCAACGACACGATAAAGGCAATACCCAGAGGTATCAACAAACGGCCTTCGATACCGGAAAGAAAAAACAGCGGCAGGAAACTGGCAATAATGATAAGCGATGAATTGAAAATCGGCATTCGCACCTCAGCTGAAGCGTGATAAATCACGTCCAATGTCTTTGCCCGCTGCTCCGGAGGCAACGCCCGGTTTGCCTTCAACCGCTTGTACACATTTTCAACATCCACAATAGCATCGTCGACCAGCGAACCGATGGCAATTGCGATACCTCCCAACGACATCGTATTGATGGTATAACCGCAGAAATACAACACCACCATTGTAAACAACACTGACAAAGGCATGGCAACCAACGAAATGACCGTTGCACGCAAATCCATCAGGAAGAACAACAGGATAATGACAACAAACAAAGCGCCTTCGAGCAACGCATCCTGAATATTGTTGATGGAACTTTCAATGAAATCACTCTGACGGAAAATATCCGTTGAAATTTTCACATCCTTCGGCATGTTCTTCTGCATGTCGGCAAGACTTGCCTCAATGTTATGAATCAAGTCAATCGTACCTGTATTATACTGTTTTGAAATTGTCAGCAATACCGCCGGTTTTCCATTTACAGAAGCCATACCCAACAAGGGAGATTCCCCACCGATTTTCACTTCTGCAATATCTGACATGCGGACAGTTTTACCGCCCTCGCTCTTTACAACGATATCACCCAATTCGTCCACATTAACGGTATTGACGACACCTTTAATGATATATTCATTTCCATACTCATACAGGATACCGCCATTTGTATTCGTGTTGGCTCCTTCACTGGCTGCCAGCACTTCGTTCAATGTCACGTTATGGTATTTCATCTTGCCGGGGTTGAGCAGGAACTGATATTCTTTAATGTCACCGCCCATCACTGTCACTTGTGCCACACCGCCGATTGACAACAACTGCGGCTTCATCATTCGGTCGGCAATCGTACGCAAATCACGTGTGCTCGTTTCCGTTGAGGTCAGACCAATGATGAGAATCTCACCCATAATGGACGTTTGCGGCCCCAATACAGGAGTATTGACATTCGGCGGAAGCGTTTCGGCAATGGTCATCAATTTCTCCGAAACAATCTGACGGTCAATATAAATATCCGTACCCCAATCAAATTCGACCGTAACCACCGAAAATCCGGTATCCGAAGTTGAACGCACACGGCGTACGCCTGTCGCACCGTTTACGGCCGTCTCTATCGGATAGGTCACCAACTTTTCAACTTCATCCGGAGCCAAACCCGGAGCCTCTGTCATGATTGACACTGTCGGAGCGTTCAAATCAGGAAATACGTCAACCTCTGATTTTTGAAGCACATAAAATCCGCCAAGCAACAAGATGACAGCCATCAACAACACGAAGAAACGGTTGTTGAGCGAAAAATGAATTATTTTGTTCAGCATAACAGCAATCGTTTTTTAATGATGATGATGTCCTTCGGGAATAGCGCCGGTATTTGCTGCAAGTTTAACGAGTACAGCACCTTCAACTACCACGCATTCGCCCGGTTTCAAGCCCGACTTAATCTCTACAGCCGCACCGTTTTGCTGCCCGAGTTCAACCCGACGTTTCTCAAAATGTTCTTTCTGAACCATTACATAAACAAAATAATAGCCCTGCTCTTCCGTCACAGCTCCAAGCGGTACCGACACTACGTTTGAACGTTCCGTTCCCAACAAATAAACCTGGGCATAGCTGCCTGGGACGATGCGTCCGTCATTTTTAAAATCAAACATTACCGGAACATATCCGTCGGTAGTGGATGCTGCATTGGAGGCTGTCAGCTTCCGACCGTCAAGAGCGGAAAGTTCAAATGTGTTCGAACAATATGACAAAGAGAAATTAGCCCCGGCGATTGTCGGCAACAAAGAAAAATAACGCTGCGGCAAATAGGCCTTCAATGTCAGTCGTTCTGTTTCTGAAACAGATGCAACGGCTGTCCCGGCCTGAACATAAGTCCCGTTTTCAACCAGCAAACTGTTGACAACGCCACTCATCGGACAATCCAGCACACTGCCCTTTGACTCGCCCATGTACGCATCTTTAGCCAACTCAAAAGCCTGTTTGGCATCGCGATATTCGCGAGCCCCCACTATGCGGGCTTCATACAGCGGCGTAAGGCGTTCCAATTCTGCTTTTGCGTTGTTATAGGCTATAGCTGCCTGATTGGCGGGATCGCCACCTTGTATACCTTTAGAAGAAACATGTCCTAATGATTGGCCTTTACTGACAGAAACTCCCAATTGGAGATTCTGGGAAAACTCAACAATACCGGAAGTTTTGGCAACGACCATCATTTGTCCGCCCTGTGCCGGCATAATCTCTCCCGCAACCGGGATTACTTCTGAAAATGTTCCGGTTCGGACCGTATCTACCTTAATACCCAATTCTTTGATCTGGTGGTCATGCATCACCACCTCTCCGGCATGGGTTTCATGAGTTTCCTCGCCTTTCTCTTCACCTTCATGCGAATGCTCGCCACCGCCACAAGACAACAAAACAACAGCAAGCAATACTGACAAATAATTTAGTTTTCTCATTATTTTACATTTTACTTTTTGTTCCTGAAAACGGGAACAGTTTTTTAATTAATTTCATAAAATCCGCAAATCTGCACTTCCTCCACAGAGAAATGAATCTGATGCGAAAATAGAAAATACCACCTGCAACCCTACTGCATTTTTCATGCAGATAATACAGGTAAAACTGAAAATATTTACTGAAAGATGTCATCCATAAGCCAAACTCGGCCTATGCATAAAGTACACAGAATCCGTTACAAATCAAATATTTACAACGAAAACCTTCATTAACAATGAGAAAAACAGGGAGGACCCCTTAACTGGACTGCCTGCAAATAACCCTTATCTACAGTTCCAATCAGCGGGCATACAAACACATCAACTGCCACCTGACTGGAAGCTGCCAACAGTTTAAAATCAGTCAGACAGTTCCATAAGTCATAAACAAAGAACTTGGTATCCAGATGTTGCGACGGTTGCTCCCGATATTCACTACCAAGCAACGACTTGCATTCATCCGAGTCTTCATTATGCTGATGTCCGGCATGTTCCCGAGAAAATTCAAGAACACTTTTTTCCGGCAAAAAATGATAGACACATAAAGTAGAGAAATGTGTGGCTCCTTTACTGCAATCATAATGATGGTGATGATATTGTATGATGCTCGACACGAACACCAGACACATCATAAAGACAAACACTATGTTGGAGCCTATTTTCTGCATATTTTTTCGATTAACGCAAATTTATAACAGACAGGAGAAACATACTCTCCGACTATCTTCCATTAACATTAATTTAACGCAAACAAACCGACATGAAAAGAAAAAGGTTTCACTCCCACAGAGCAAAACCCTTCTTGTCTATTCGTCGTCATCGTCATCCGAAAAGTCATCATCGAAATAAAATTCCGCATCACTGTATGAATACATGTCGTCGGTAAATTTCGATAATTCGCGACCGTCTTTTTTTGTCGGACGCCCCAAACCTTTCTGTCGATTTACGAAACCGCTTATCCGAGCCATTTCCAGCAATTCATACTGTGCTGGAGAGGTTATGTTTTCCAAATAATCAGGAACCAGCTTAGCCCCCATTCGGTTTTCGGCCAAAGCCTTCACACGAAAAGTATAGGTAATAGGAGGCTTCTTGACATCAATCACCTCTCCCACCTTCAGCGGACGAGAAGGCTTTACATTCACCCCACCGATTGTCACTCGTCCTTTTTTACAAGCCTCCGTAGCAATGGTACGGGTTTTAAATATACGCGTGGCCCAAAGCCACTTGTCAATACGAACCTCGTTACTCATATCTATTTATTGTTGAACTGATTCATCGTCACGGCCAAACCTGCCAGACAAAAACTCTTGACAGCCTCAACAGCCACATTCAGACGCTCCGGCATGGCTTGCACCTGTTCATCCGTAAAATGGCCCAACACGTAATCAACCTGGCATCCTTTCGGAAAATCATTGCCAATACCGAAACGCAGTCGTGCATACGCCTGAGTTTTCAGCAACTCGGCTATATTTTTCAAACCGTTATGACCCGCATCGCTGCCTTTGCCCTTCAAACGAATGGCCCCAAAAGGAAGAGCCAAATCGTCAACAAGAATCAGCAGATTTTCTATACTAATATTTTCCTTATCAAGCCAGTAGCGAACAGCGTTGCCACTGAGATTCATATAAGTGGAAGGTTTCAGCAATACAAGCTGCTTGTTCTTCAGCCTCATTTCCGCAACATCGCCATAACGCTGGGTCGTAAAAGCAATATTGGATGCTTTGGCAAAAGCATCCAATATCATAAATCCTATATTGTGGCGGGTATTTTGGTACTCGGGACCAATGTTCCCCAATCCTACAATCAAGTACTTCATCCGTTACTTCTTTCCTTGTTGAGCAGCAGCAGTCTGTTGTGCACCACGTGCAGCACGAGTCAATTGAACCGCACAAACCACAGCATTCTTTGCGTTCATCAATTCCAAACCTTCGAAGTGGAGATCGCCGATTTGCAATGTCTTGCCAAGACCCAAGTTGTCAACATTGATAACAACTCTTTCAGGAATTACAGAGTAAATAGCTTTAACTTTGATCTTCTTCATTGACAAAGTAAGCTTACCACCGGCCTTAACACCTTCTGCGTGACCTTCAAGCTTAACAGGAACTTCGATAACAACAGGTTTCTTGTCGTTTACTTCCAACAGGTCCATGTGAAGAATTTCTTCTTTTACCGGGTGGAATTGGATATCTTTCAACACTGCCATCTTCTTTACGCCGTTTACGTCAAGGTCAATAGCGAAAATGTCAGGAGTGTAGATCAATTTGCGAACGTCGTCAGCTTTAACTGTCAAGTTGGTAACTTTTACGCCCTTGTTATTTGCAAGTTCGATTACTTGTTCACCTTCGTTGAGTGCGCCATTGTAAGGAAGTTCAACAACCTCACCACCGTTCAATACAACAGGGATCAAACCTGCGTTGCGCAATTCTTTAGTTGCTTTCTTACCAAGAGCAGTTCTTGGCTGAGCTGATAAATTGTAAGTTTTCATTCTTTTGATTTTTTGTGTTACTAAAAATTAAGTGTTTTGCTCCCTAATTTCCCATCACACGGAATTTTTAAAAAGCGTTGCAAAATTACACTAAATAATTGAATCAGCAAAATTTATCGCTAACAATCTCTACCGCAAATCTCCACAAAAGGACAATATTTGCAATTGTCCGTATTTTTCGTCTGCACAAATGCTGTATTTTTGTCGAACAGTTCATTTATCAGTTCGGCAAATTTATCCATGAAATTCTTATTATATACCCGATAGTCCATCACTACATCCTTCCCGATTTTTACATTAAATGTATCACCGTTCATAAGTGTGGCATCCACATTGCGAATTCTATAAACAACCGGGCAAATCTGACGGTCATATCCGTCTTGCTCCTGAAGGTTCAAATTTTTCAATTCCGTCTTATTATCATCCTGGGCAAAGAAATTGCAATAAAGCATCAGTTGTGTCAGCGCCTTACGTTTTTTTGAGTCTACCGTACTGTCAAACAAATCCGCAACCGCTTTCACTTTCGGGTCGTCCACGCCCGTCTTATAATCGATAATACGCAAATAATCACCGTCTTTTGACAAGACATAATCTATTCTGTCAATGACTTGCTTATAATTGAACTCCCTATCTCCGACTTTCCAACGATTTTTATGACTTTCAAGTTCACTTGCAATGTAAATGAACGGCGCTATCCGCTTGTCATACTCCAACAGCCGACGGACATAGTATATCACAATTTTCCCAATCAAAATCGTATCTCCCTCCAGTTCTCTGTCGGGATCCGTCTTCAAGTTTCTGTATTCACTGTTAACAATCCGTGTAGCCAGTTTCTCAATTTTCACTTTATTATTAAGCCAACTGTCAATTGTTGCAGGCTCGATACGTTGTCCTACTTCACCATACAGATTCTGCATCATCTTGTGAATGATGTTGCCGAAAGTCGCGCTGTCGATGAAATCAGTCATTTCTTCATCCTCTTTCAACCCCTCCACATATTGCGAATAGAACTTTAACGGACATTCAATATAGGTGTTGATTTTACTGGGCGACAAACTTTTTATCTCACCCTCTTTATTTAAAAATTGTTCTACTTTTTTCCACACAGAAGAAGTTTTCTCAACATAAACTTCGCGTTCGTCTTGTGTTCGTATCGTATATTCATAATAATTATACTGACACTTGTTGCGATTGTATATCTTCTGCAACTGGCTGACATAGCGCGATTCTTCACCGCTTGAAAGTTCTTGAACGCGGGAATCATACAGTAGGAACACATTCTCAGCCCTACTAAGCATACGGTAGAAATAGTAGGTAAACATCGCATCCTGATGCTCGTAGGTCGACAATTTGTATGCGTTTCTCAACATATTGGGAATAAACGAACGCGTATAATGCTTCGACGGGAAAACCTTTTCATTCATTGAAAGGACAAACAGATTCCGGAAATCAAGCAAACGGGTTTCAAGCACGCCCATAATCTGCAAGCCTTTCAAAGGTTCTCCCTCAAAGGTCACGCTATTGCCCGATAGCATACGGCACAACAGATAGAAGAAAGTCTTTTCCGTTATATCGACCTTATATTCTTCGACAGTTTCCCGCAACTGTCCCAAAGAATTCAAGTACTGGAAAACGAACGATCTTTCCAACTTATCCAACTTCTCCGTCCCGCTCACCTCGTCGGCAATCCATCGCAAAATACCGTCCACATAGTCGACAACTTCCTGCGACGTTCTTTGTTTCGGACCATCGAAAATAACAGCGAGCGACTTCAGTTTATCTTTGACCAAAGCCGACGGAACAAACTGCAAACGATCGGCGATGATCTGATCCTGCAATTTTCGGATATCGTCGCGGCAATTACGCTTCACATATACATGCCCTAACAAGGCATTTAAATCTTCATAATAGAAATACACATCATCCGCATCCACACGTTTACGGCCGTGAAGCGTAGCCAGCATCTCGACAAACGAAGCAATACTGGTGTTCGCCAACGGATATCCCATCGTAATGTTCAACGCCTCAATATCGGAAGGGATGGAAAAAAGGACCGAGTTCAACAGATTTTCATCGGGTAGCACAATTGCCGTATCAATGGCATTCTCTTTGTCGAGGTTCAAATCACCGAAATTTCCTTTAAGAATCTGTCCAACCACCTGCGCCTGACCGCCCGCCGAAGGTACTGAAAATACACGAATATTTGGCATGTCCTTACGCTCGTCTTTGTCCACTTTTTTTTGGGAAGGGAATTCCACTATATATTTTTTTATAAAGAAAGTACCCTTATTGGAATTGTCTTCAAAAGGCTTAAAATTGAAATCCCAATAAAAATCGCCTATATTCAATTCCTTGAAGTGGCTAAAAATACATTCTTCGGAAGCTGACAAAGTGCTAAAGCCCACAAAAATGATTTTCTCAAATGGAAAATCCGCAGCAGTCTTATCCTTAATCACATCAGCAGCTTTCCGATAAATCATTCCCGAATAAGCCAGATGCTTTTCCGCCAATTTAGCCTTAAACCTGTCATAAAGAGGGTTAAGCAATTGCCAGAGTTTGAGATATTTTCCCTTCAACGAACCGTCGTCAACCCAAAGTTTGTCATCGCGATACTCCCGCTCTTCGCCAAAGAATACGCGGAGCACCTCTATTTGAGCTTCAGTCAAATAGTTGGAGCTCAATCCTTTCAGGTTCTTCAAGTTAGTAAACAGCTCTTTCGCACTGGCCATGTAGCGGTCCACATCGTTAAAATCGCCCAAAATCATATCGCCCCAATACAGAAACGCATCAAAATCCGCCTTGTTTTCAGGCACTAAATCCTTATAGGCATCATACAGCAGAAACAACTGTTCCATCTTGCCGGCTTCAGTCAAGTCTACCTGCGATGCAATGAAGTCAGAAATCGTTTGAATGTCCGGTAAAATACAATTAGTACCTTTAAGCGTTTCCAACATATATTTCTTAAAAAACGAACCGCTTCTTCGGTTTGGAAACACGAAGCAATAGTTCTGCAAATCGGCTCCGTCGCCACGAAAAGCTTCAGCGACTTGTCGTAAAAAAGGTTTCATGTCTTAAATTGATTAATTTTCCCTATTTTTTTAATGCTATCCCTATCCGCAATGACAAATCAAACAAAACAATCTTTGCATTTGCATTCCGTCCAATGTCACTGATGGCACGATCCAGTTCAAATTGAATGCCTTCCACGTTCCGCTCATTGATATATGGAAAGAATTTTGCGCTGAAAGCCTCTTCCTCACGAGTCAGATAATTGAGCGACGAGTTGTTCAAGTTATGGATAAAATTTTCCCGTACCATCCGGGACATATATCGCAAGAAGTCCTGACACTTCTCTCGCTTCAGATCCGCCACCGTTTCTGCCCAATCTTTCATTTCCCGAAAATTATCCAAATAGGCATAACGCATCAACTGTTTGAAATAGTCAAGAAATTCATGCGTATCATCACTTTTAAGAGCCAAAGCCTCTGCTCTCGACATGCTTCCTTCAGCCACACTGGCCACAGCCATTGCCTCCTGAGCATCCATTGCATGTTCAGCCATCAAGTGACGTGCAATCACATCCATCGGCAGACGCTTCATTTTCAGTCGTTGCAAACGCGAATATATCGTCGGCAGAATTTTCCCGGGCTGGTTACTCACAAATATAAACAAGGTATCCTCATACGGTTCCTCTATCAGCTTCAGCAGACGGTTGGCACATTCGGTCACCATTTTTTCAGGCAGCCACAGAATCATTATCTTATACCGGGTAGAATAGCTTTTCGTGCTAACCTTCTGCAAAATAGCCCCGCCTTCATGAGAATAGATTACCGGCTGAGCCGTACCGGATTTCAGCACCCGCACCCACTCGCTGAAATCTGCATAAACATTGTTTTTCAGGAACTCACGCCATTCTTCAATATAGTCATCACAATAATAGTCCTTTGAACCGGAACCCTTAAAGATAGGATACACAAAGAACAAATCGGCATTATTGAATGTCTGATGCTGCAGGCAGGCATTGCATACCCCACACGGTTCTCCGTCAGGGGTTTTGTTTTGACAGTGAATATATTGGGCAAAAGCTCTTGCCATTGCCAATTTTCCAATACCTTCCGGACCTTCCAACAGCAAAGCATGAGGAATACGGTCGGTAGCAACCATGTCCCTTAATCGCTGTTTGACGGATTCATTGCCGGCTATATCGCTAAATTTCATGTTTCAACTTAATTCTTTTCTGCTATTGTTCGATATTCAACGCCTTCAGTTTGTTGTACAGAGTTTTTCTGTCCACGCCGAGCATTTTCGCCGCCATCGATTTATTGCCACCGCAACTGCGGAGCGCATTAACGATTCGGGCCCGCTCATCATTGGGATCGCGCAACAGTGTAGACCGCTCCTCTGTCCGGTTGCCATCAAGCATTTCCCGAGGAAGGACATCGGGCTGAATGTAATCGCCCTGTGACAGCAATGTGGCACGCATCACCGTATTCTTCAACTGACGCAGATTGCCCGGCCAGTCATAATTCTGAAATATTTCCGCTACCTGCTTATCAAATCCGACTATGTTTTTATTCAGTTCGCGGTTGGCAACATCCAAGAAAAAATTGGCATACAGCATGATGTCTTGACGCAGTTCACGCAACTCCGGCATCTGAATCGTAAATTCAGAAATTCGATGATACAAGTCATTGCGGAACGTACCGTTCGAAATAGCCACTTCCAAATCTTCATTTGTTGCCGCAACCAAGCGGATATCAATGTCAACCTCCTTCGTACTGCCCACACGTTTCACTTTTCGTTCTTGCAAAGCTCTCAGCAGATGCATTTGGGTTTCATAATTCAGGTTGCCTATTTCATCCAGAAAAAGCGTTCCGCCGTTTGCGGCTTCAAATGCACCGACCTTATCTGTCATTGCTCCAGTGAAAGAGCCTTTCACATGGCCAAAAAATTCCGAAGCGGCAAGTTCCGTAGGGATTGAACCACAGTCTATGGCAATAAACGGCTTACCCTTCCGTTTGCTGCGTTCGTGTATCAGATGGGCGATATGTTCTTTACCCGTACCGCTCTCTCCCCGAATCAGCACGGACATATTTGTCGGTGCGACCAGGTTGACATACTGATACAGCTGTTTTGACATGTCACTGTTTCCTTCTATGAATCCCGGTGCAGCCGCAGGAGCTTCCGGTTCTTTTGGTTGCGGTGCGGCCTTTATATCCGACTTTGCCTTGAGAGCCTCCGTTATCTTCACCATTAGTTCGTTAGGATTAACAGGCTTCGACAAATAATCGAACGCTCCCAGCTTCATACTGTTGACAGCATTTTGGATTTCAGCAAAACTTGTCATGACAATCACAGGGATATCCAAATTAGCCAGTCCCAACCATTGCAACAGGACGATGCCGTCGGCATCAGGCAAGCGCATGTCAGTCAGAATCAACGAAAACCGAGACTCGTTCAGACACTGCTTTGCTGCTGACACAGAAGTCGCAGTTTCCACGAGAAAACCTTTTTTCTGCAACCATGTCTTCAACATCAGTGCAAATGTTATATCATCATCAACAATCAAAATTTTGATTTCTTTCATATCAATATTGTTTTGCCGTTTCTATTACTTTTAATATATGAGTTATAAGCGTTTCCGCCTCTTCCGGAGACATCATCTGATAATCCTTTGACTCTACCTCATATTTTCTCAAAATAGCAGTCACCTCCTTTTCACCGATCATCGTGAAAAT
Organism: uncultured Porphyromonadaceae bacterium; assembly: GCA_900548875.1. GTDB lineage: Bacteria > Bacteroidota > Bacteroidia > Bacteroidales > Muribaculaceae > Limisoma. The sequence goes on from URMA01000006.1 coordinate 54,724, forward strand.
CGGCATCATTTTATGACATAAGGCACGGACCTGCTCTTTATTTCCTTCAGCTATTGCCGACTTCAAATTTTCCAGATTCTCCTGCGTCTGCGAAATAAAGGATTCCAGAATTTCCTTCTTTGCGCCTTCATCATCTTCAGCAAACGCCGTCAAAGCCGACAATCCGACCATTTCCTCCGATTGGCCGGTCTCTGTCAGTTGAACATTTTTATCCTTAATATGTTCTTGAAGAACTCGAATTAATTCGGTTTCTTTGAAAGGTTTCGTCAACACATCCGAAAAGCCTGCCGACAAATAGTCCTTCTTGTCAACCGTCCGCGCTGTCACCGCCACAACCGGCAAATCCGGATGCACAGCCTTGACAGACTTCAACACATCGAAGCCGCTCATTTCCGGCATCTGAATATCGGTCATTACCATGTCATAATGGCTGTCGGCAACCATTCGTTGCGCATATTTGGGATATTGGCACATATCGGCTGTCGCCCCTATGTTTTTACACATTTCAACGACAATACCCATCTGCAAGCTGTCGTCATCGACCAGCAACAAATGGCATCCACTGACCGATTTTTCTTCCGGCTGTGCGTCATCCACGTTTTCTTTACCATCAGATTCTTCCGGCTCCACAATTTCCACAGGAATTGCCACATTGAAACAACTGCCGACTCCCAACTGACTTTCCACATCAATTGTACCGCCCAACAGTTTCACAATCCTGTCGACAATCGACAACCCCAATCCGAACCCTTGTACGCCCGTAGAAGAACTCAAACGGACAAACATTTCAAACAACCGTGCCTTCTCAAGCGGAGAAATTCCTCGCCCGGTATCGGAAACTGAAAACTTCAAGAAGCCGTCTTCTACACAAACAGTTATGCCAACCGACCCCTTGTCAGTGAATTTTATGGCATTTGACAAGAGATTGTTGATTATCTGCGTCACTTTCAGCGGATCGTTTTCCACCGTTACATCTTCCTCCACCTTACACTCGAATGTCAAAGCTATGTTCTTTCCGAGAGCAATCGGCAAAAAAGTATGATAAACAGACTCGAACAGTTCCTTGACATTAAATGGAACGACTTTCAAATCCGCCTTATCACTATCCAGACGATAGAAATCGAGCAAATCCGTAACTAAAGACAGCAGCAGGTCGGAAGCTGACTTGATATTTCCCAAATACAGTTTCTGACGCTTGTCAACCACAATCCGGTCAAGCAATTCCGAATATCCGATAATGGAACTCAAAGGTGCCTTGAAGTCATGTGTAATGGCCAGCATCAGCTGCTCGCGCGATTGCAACAGCTGTTCTTTCTCCCAATTCAGCTGCTCCAACTCCCGACGGTAACGGTTACTTCGGCTTAATTCCCGCCAAATGATAAACAGAAACAATACAACCACAACAATGGAAAAGATAGCCACTGCCGCCAAAAGTTTCACCGTATCTTCTCGGCGCGTTTCCTGTTCCGTAATTTTTTGTAACATGGCTGACGACTCGTCCGCGTCGAAATCGCGTATAAGCCTATATATCAAATTATTGATACGGTAATTTTCCAATGCTACGCGTTGCCATCGTGTCCGCTGCCTGTTGACCAGCTCATTCTGTGCACCAATGACATTGTTTTTAAGGTCTGTAAGCAGCACATTGATAGAATCGGCCAAGGAAACATGCACGCTGTCAATTCTGACATTGGCAGTAGTGATTACCGTCGAGTCCTTCTGTTCTTTTTTAAATACATTGCGAAACCGCTTGAAAAAATTCCCCGTATTTCGCTTCGTCACAAGGGTATCCCTACGAACAGACATCTTTGTTTCAGCAACTATATGGCGACTAATGTCACTACTGTCAGGCATAAAACCTTCAATACGCTGATTGATAGACTCGTGGTATTTCTTAAAATCATAATCCTCCAGTAAGGCTCCTAACGACAGTTCCTTCATAAGAATCAAATCGTTTATACTGTCAATACGGGCCACTTGAACAGTATCGGATGCATACGTTTTCAATGTATCCAATACCACATACACATCATTCATGTTTTCCTTGTACTCTCCATATTTGGATGAATTTCCAAAAACCAGCATCATACCATTGTTTTCAGCTTTATAAAGAGAATACAGCAATTTGTTTACCAATGTGCTCCTGTTTTTCAGTTGCCAGTCGTCTACAGCAGAAGTATTGGAACCGTAAGCCTGGTCATAGACAAACCAAACAGCCCCCCCACCCAATGCCAGCAACAGCACATAGGCAGCGACAATATAAAACTTGACGAAACGGGAATTCCTTTCTCTTGCCATAAAATTATTTGTTATAAAAACAGCAAAGGCTGCTACAATGCCTACCACATAGGCCATTCAGCTCAATACCGATACTATTTTATACAAAAGTATGAAAAAGTGAGTGTAATCACAAATGAAAACCATGTTTTCACATAGCCGTTTACTATCATCTTTTTCAGCAAGAATCTTAAAAAGTTATCAGGACACAGAGAATTTTGTGTATTTTGCCAAGAAAATATCTCAAACAGAATGGATATATTTGTATATATCAAATAAATATCGTAACTTTGCACCGCAATTTTAAATAACAAACAAAAACAATTATGAACAAGTACGAAACCGTTTTCATTTTGACTCCCGTTTTGTCTGATGCACAGATGAAGGAAGCGGTAGACAAATTTACGGCATTTCTGACAGAAAACAATGCAGAAATTGTCAATGAAGAGAATTGGGGTTTGCGCAAGCTCGCTTATCCTATTCAGAAAAAAACCACTGGCTTCTATTGCCTGATTGAGTTCAACGCAAATCCGGAAGTTATCAAGAAACTCGAAGTAGCTTATCGTCGTGACGAACGCGTTATCCGTTTCTTGACATTCCGTCTTGACAAGTACGCTGCTGAATATGCAGAAAAGCGCAGAAACTTGAGAGCAGCTAAGTCTAACAATAAAGAAGCATAAGGAGGTTATTATGGCACAAGCACAATCAGAAATCAGATATTTAACTCCACTTTCAGTAGACGTTAAGAAGAAAAAATACTGCCGTTTCAAAAAGAGCGGTATCAAGTATATCGACTACAAAGATCCTGAATTCCTCAAGAAATTCTTGAACGAGCAAGGCAAGATCCTTCCTCGTCGTATCACCGGTACTTCATTGAAGTTCCAAAGAAGAGTAGCACAGGCCGTTAAACGTGCTCGCCACTTGGCTCTTCTTCCATACGTAACAGACTTGATGAAATAATTTTTACAAAGAAGGATTACAATTATGAAAATCATATTAAAAGAAGACATCGCTAACCTCGGTTACAAAGATGATGTAGTAGAGGTTAAAAGCGGATACGGCAGAAACTACCTTATTCCAACAGGTAAAGCTGTCATCGCAACTGATTCAGCTCTTAAAATCTTGGCTGAAAACCAAAAACAACGTGCCCACAAGCTCGCTAAAATCAAAGCTGACGCTGAAGCATTGGCTGCATCTTTGAAAGATGTTACTTTGACAATCGGCGCTAAGACAAGCTCAACCGGCACAATCTTCGGTTCTGTAAACAGCATCCAAATTGCAGAAGCTTTGGAAAAACTTGGTCACAATGTAGACCGCAAGGTTATCTACATCAAGGAAGCCGTAAAAGAAGTTGGACACTATACAGCAACATTGAAACTCCACAAGGAAGTTACTGTTGAAATTCCTTTCGAAGTTGTTTCTGAATAATCGATAAATCTTTGATGATTGCAATAAGGGGATTGTGCTTGGCACAATCCCCTATTTTTTTGAGTTTCAGAACACCGACCTATATTTACACATCCATTCCAATCCTCATTTAGTACCGAAATCATCATCACACCAAAACTTCGCGAGCCACCCACATGATTTAATATCTGCTTGTATACCCCGATCCATCCATACTATTATCATTTCCTCTCGCTTTGCTTGATACAGCATTTCCGACAAAAATAGATATACTTAATCCGCCTAACGGCGTGGGACTATCTGAGATTCTCATAATTCCATCAACTCCACAGCATCAAGATAAATACGCAATTCTCACAGGGTTAAAAATCAGCATAAATACACCAGTCAAAAGCAAAACCAAAGACAAAAGTGAACGCATTACACATTCCAACCGCACCATGAATTCATTACGATGACTTCAACAAGCAAACACTAAACACCCCTTCAGCACCAGAAACCATAAGGAAACGACAAGGCAACAGCAACGTCATACACGTTACGACACCTCAAGGCGATATATAACAAAAGAGGCCATGTCTTTCGACACGGCCTCTTTTATAGTTATAGATAACGCTGTATATTAGTTTACACCTTGAAGTTTAAAGTTAACTGGAAGTGTATACCATACGTTTACAGCCTGTCCATTCATCTTACCAGGGATGAAGTTAGGAAGTGATTTACAAACGCGGATTGCTTCTCTATCGAGGTCACGGTCCACACTGCGAATAACTTTTACTTCACCGATTGCACCAGTCTTGGTTACAACGAATTGAACAACTACACGGCCTTGGATATTGTTTTCCATAGCCATAGTCGGATACTTGATATTCTTTGAAAGGTATTTCATCAATTCAGCGTCACCACCAGGGAATTGAGGCATCTGTTCAACAGCAACGAATACCTTTTCCTTTTCTGGTTCTTTTTTCTCAACGATGATTTCGTCTTTGTGCTCACGAACAACGTTCAAGTCGTCAGTACCTTTGTCGAAGTCTGTGCTACCGAATGCTGTCTGCGAGTCCTGCAACTCATCTTGTGACTTGATTTCATCTTCTGCCTTAACGTCTTCGTCGTTGGCGATCTGAAGTTCCGTCACCTTCATCGTATTCAAAATTTCTTCAGGTAAAGCTTCCGGCTTCTGTTCTTCAATTTGAATGGTTTCATCCTTATCTTCAGGTTCCTCCTGCTCGCCCATGTCCACCTGAACCAATTCCTGGCTTGCGTCATCGACAATATTAGCAGCAGCCCTTTCAAGAGCCATGTTAACCAATCGAAGAGCGAAGAAAATAACAACCACAGCAATAACAACAATAATCATTGCCTTATTGTGACGGCCATCTGATTTTCTACGCATTTCATATGCGCCGTATTCTTTATTTTTGCCTTCAAAAACAATGTCACGCCATTCTTTTGATGAAAGATCCACATCTTTTGTCATAGTTCTTTTCAGTTTTAAATGTTAACAAATTCCATTGATCTAATCATCTTATTTACGAGGATGCGCAATCAAATAATCTCTCAACAAAGCAGAGTCGGCAGCATTCATGTTGTCAATCTGGTATTTGCTGATACTATTGATTTGCATTTCGTCAAGAGCGCTTACCAAAGTTTCGTATGAAGCCTGAGCTGTAGCCTTGATAATAACCGTCGGACGTTTCAAAGTTGAATCGTTACGGATTTCCTTAGACTTTTCCTGATATTGTTCGTCTGTCAGCTTTTTGGCTCTCCAATCAGCTTTCAAAAGGTCGATTTTTTCAACAACCTGTTTGTTGCGGTCACGCAATACGGCGCGGATACCTTGAGCCTGGCCGTTAGCATTTCCGAGGAATTCAATTTCCTTCAAGTTATTGTTGGCGTTGTCAAGAACGCCATCGCCGTTTGCATCAACAATACCGAGGTCACCACCCGGCTTACCTTCGTAGTAGTAGACATAGTTCTTTTTAACTTTGCCTGGTACACCATCAACAGCCTCTTCGCGGTCAGAATCAACAATGATAGTGATAGCTTCAGACTGTTTCACCTTATTTTGTTCAGTTTGATCCACTTTTTCATTAGTCGGAAGACTAATTTGCAATGTCTGAGACTTAATCATAGTGGTACAAAGCATAAAGAACGTAATAAGGAGCATGTTCATGTCAACCATCGGAGTAAAGTCGACATGGATTTGCATTTTTTTCTGGGCGCCTTTTTTAGCTTTTTTGTCGCCGCCCCCTTGTTCTATTTGTGCCATATGATTATTCCTCTTCTGACTTTAATGCGGTCATTAAACTAAACTTATTCATCTTCAATGTTTGCAAGTTGTCCATTACAACGTGAACCACTTCATACGGAGTAGACTGGTCTGCCTTGATGGCAATACCTTCACCACGTTTGATTTGAGATTCAAACGATACACCGTCAATGCTACTTGTCACGTCACGAGATACGTTGTAGATAGCATTCATCCAAATTTGGAATTCATTCGGCTTCGTCAAGTCTTTGTTGTAATCAATTGGAATACCGCAGTTAGGATTCTTTGAAGGGTCAAGGAATTCATCCTGTTTCAACTGAGGCATATCCAAGAAATTAGCCATTTGAGACAAAGGAAGACCGAACATGTTGATTTTAGCAAATGTTTCGATTTGCTTTTGTGTAAAGTTGATTTTGTTTTTGTGAGTTTCGTTGTAAAGTTGTCCTGCATATTTCAGCACTTCTGCACGTACACGTTCACTTGACCATGTACTGTCTTGAGAACCTGCAATAGAGATAAACACGCGCTGTTCGGGATCGACCAAGACAGTAACCAGATTTGAAGTCGGAACTTTAATTTCTGATACTGACGACGGCGTGATTACAGTAACTGGTTCTTTCTGCAAGAAGGTAGAAGTCAACATGAAGAATGTAAGCAAAAGTACAGTAACGTCACTCATCGCAGTCATATCGATGAGGGTACTCTTCCTTTTGATTTTTACTCTTCCCATATTATTAAATTTACCTTGTTAACAGATTAGTGAGTTGCTGAGAATGTTTGAACGATTGAGAAACCGATTTCGTCGATTGCGTATGTAAGGTTATCAATCTTGTTAGTGTAGAAGTTGTAAGAAATTACAGCGAAAGCACCAGTACAGATACCGAATGCAGTGTTGATAAGGGCTTCAGAAATACCAGTAGAAAGTTCAGTTGAGTCAGGAGCACCTGATGCAGCCAAAGCCTGGAATGATTTGATCATACCGATTACAGTACCGAGAAGTCCGACAAGAGTACCAAGAGTTGTCATAGTTGCAACGATTGGCAGGTTCTGTTGCAATGAAGGCATTTCCAAAGCAGTTGCTTCTTCAACGGCCTGTTGCAAAGAAGTAAGTTTTTGTTCTTTTGTCAATACTGTGTTCTGGTCCATTTCTTTGTACTTAGTCAAAGCAGCAGAAACTACAGCAGCTACGCTACCTTTTTGCTTTGCACAAAGTTTTTGAGCATTGTCGATATCACCTTTAGCAAGAGATGCCTTTACGTTAGCAACGAACTTGCTGATGCTACCTGTACCTTTTGCACTGCTAAGAGCGATCCAACGTTCTACAGACAGAACGATAACTGTCAAAAGCAAAGTTTGAAGAACCGGCACGATAACACCACCCATATAAATAGTTCCCCAAATATCAACTGGGTGATTATTTTCGAAGTGAGATGCATCACCGAACCAGAAAATAAACAAGCAAACTGCGATGATAAAGCAGCATACGATTACTAAAAACGCATTTTTGATACCACGAACCTTGCTTAAACTTTCAGTTTTTGCCGCAGGCTTTTGTGGAGTGTTAGGCTTTTGAGCTTCCATAATTTTGAAAATTGGTTGTTAAAAATTAGTTTTTAAAATATTAGTTAATAGTTAATGTTAATTCAGTTTCATCGAAAATCGTGCTTCACTAATGTGTGTTCGACCTCGTAAATCAGGCTTTCGAGGAACGCGTCAATGTCAAACGGCGCTATTCCCCGCCGATTTTTAGGGCAAAAATATCATAATATTTTCACATAACCAAAACTGACTACATCTTTTTTATCAGACTGCCTCTATTTTTATCAGTTTTTAATCATTCTGTCTCAATTTAAAAAAATTACCACGAAAGAAAGAAATATACGACATTTTTATCGTATATTTGGCGGCAAAAATCACAATTTAAATCAATTAATAAACACAACATATTTGCTTGTAAATGTATAATCTGATAAGAATTAAGAAGGGACTTGACCTTAACCTTATCGGAAATGCCACGGGTGATATATCTGACTTAACCGCCAAATCTACAGAATTTGCCATTATTCCAGATGACTACCAAGGCTTTATACCGAAACTTTTGAAAAAAGAAGGTGAGAAAGTCCGCTCCGGAGAAGCTCTTCTCTACGACAAGAGCAACAATGAGGTAAAAGTGACCTCCCCAGTTTCCGGAACAATAAAAAGGATTGTTCGGGGAGAAAGAAGAAAAATTGAAAGAGTCGTAATAGAATCTGACAAATCCGACGAAGCCGTAAAATTCGACATCAGCGACCTTTCGACTGCCGGCATACGGTCGACATTGATGAATGCCGGTATTTGGGCGATGATGCGCCAACGGCCTTATGACACAATGCCGGATCCAAGTAAAGAACCACGCGACATCTTTGTTACCACATTTGATTCAGCCCCGCTGTCCCCTGGCTACACCTTATATATAAAGGGGCATGAGGATTTGTTCAAAAAAGGAATTGAAATTCTTTCCAAACTGACTTCCGGCAAAGTCTATATCGGCTGCCAGCCCGATAATGTCATAGAAACGCCCTACTCCACCACGCAAATATTCAAAGGTCCGCATCCGGCAGGCAACGTAGGAATACAGATAGCCAACACCCGACCGGTCAACAAGGGAGAAATCGTGTGGGCGCTCAATGCGGAAACGGTAGTGAGAATCGGACACCTATACACATTCGGAAAGATGGACTACACCTGCATCATTGCCCTTACGGGCGAAATGATGACTGCTCCCTATTTTGCCAAGACAAAAATCGGTGCAACCGTAACATCCTTGCTGAAAGACCAATTGAAAGCAGCCACCGACGACTGCCGTATCATCTGCGGAAACGTGCTGACCGGTGTGAAGGAATCAATTGACGGCTACATCCACTTCCCATTCCGACAAATCACGGTCATTCCCGAAAATGCGCATAAAAATGAATTTATGGGATGGGCATCCCTCAGCACAAAAAAATACAGCGCCAGCCATACCTTCTTTTCCTGGCTGCTCGGGAAAAACAGGAAGTACCATTTCGATGCCAAAATCAACGGAGGAGAAAGAGCCATCATCATGGCCGGAGAGTACGACAAAGTACTCCCAATGGACATCTATTCGGAATTCCTCATTAAAGCCATACTTGCCAAAGACATTGACAAAATGGAACAATTGGGAATTTACGAAGTAGCTCCGGAGGATTTCGCCCTCTGTGAGTTCATCGACACGTCGAAACTTGAACTGCAACGCATCGTCAGGGAAGGGCTTGACTATTTAAGAAAAGAAATGAACTAAAAATATTGCAACAGTGAAAAGCTCATTAAAAAATTATATAGAGAAAATCAAACCCAACTTTCAGCCGGGCGGAAAATACGCTTCCCTGAAATCGGTTTTTGATGGTTTCGAATCATTCCTGTTCACTCCCGACACTACCTCCAAATGCGGTGTCCACATTCACGACAGCAATGACTCGAAACGCACTATGATTATAGTGGTTATCGCTCTGATGCCGGCGTTGCTTTTTGGCATGTTCAATCTCGGTTACCAGCGATACCTGTCCATCGGTTACGCAACACCGCCATTTTGGGAGTCCTTTTTCTACGGATTCCTTGCCGTACTGCCTAAAATTGTAGTTTCCTATGTTGTGGGTCTTGGCATTGAATTCATTTCGGCTCAAATCCGCAAGCACGAAATTCAGGAAGGCTTCCTTGTTTCAGGTATGCTTATTCCTATGATTTGCCCGGTTGAGACACCACTGTGGATGATTGCAGTAGCTACGGCATTTTCCGTCATATTCGTAAAAGAAGTTTTCGGCGGTACAGGCATGAACATATTCAACGTGGCACTCATGACCCGCGCATTCCTGTTTTTTGCTTATCCGTCAAAAATGTCAGGCGACAGCGTCTTTGTCCCGACTGATTCTATTTTGGGATTGGGAGCAGGCACCGTTGTTGATTCATTCTCAGGCGCCACTCCGCTGGGACAAGTGGCAACACATGTCGGAAGCCACCTGCAACTGACCAATATATTGGGAGAACCGCTGACCCTCTGGGATTCATTCCTGGGACTTATCCCCGGTTCAATCGGAGAAACATCCACTCTTTGCATTTTGATTGGAGGGGCATTCCTTCTGATTACCGGCATAGCAAGCTGGAGAATCATGCTTTCGGTCTTTGTCGGAGGTCTGGTAATGGGATTCATCGCCCACATGTTCCCGTCGGAAACATATCCGGGTTCGATGCTCAGCCCACTTGAACACATCTGCTTAGGCGGATTTGCATTCGCCGCCGTATTCATGGCGACTGACCCGGTAACGGCAGCGCACACGACTATCGGAAAATATATCTACGGTTTCTTTGTCGGTGTACTTGCAGTGCTCATCCGTGTCTACAACAGCGGATATCCTGAAGGTGCCATGCTGGCTGTACTGCTGATGAACACATTCGCACCGCTGATTGACTATTGTGTAGTAGAATCGAACGTTCGCCGCAGAATGCGTCGGGCTAAAAAAGCATAGCTATGAATAAACAAGGAAATACATATACAATCATATACATCGCCGTAATGGTATGTATCGTAGGAGCCGCCCTAGCTTGGGTATCATTGGCACTCAAGCCCAAACAGGACGAAAACATCCGTATCGACAAGATGCAGCAAATGCTCCACTCGGTCAATATTACTTCTGACGAGACAAACGCCATCGAGCTTTATAACTCACATATCACCAATTCCTACGTCATCAATGACAAAGGAGAAAAAATTGATGGCGTTGCCTTCGATGTCAACGTGGCAAATGAAATCAAGAAACCGGCAGATGAACGCCAGCTTCCTGTTTTTGAATGTGACATTAACGGAGAAAAGAAATTCATTCTTCCCGTTTATGGAGCCGGTCTTTGGGGTCCGATTTGGGGCTACATTTCGGTAAATGCCGACGGAACAACTGTCTATGGAGCCTATTTTTCCCATCAGAGCGAAACTCCGGGTCTGGGTGCAGAAATTGCTACTCCGCATTTCTCGGAACAGTTTAAGGAAAAACAACTCTTCAAAGACGGACAATTCAAATCTATCGCCGTACAGAAAAAAGGACAGAAACCCCTCAATGGCGAAGATTACGTTGATGCAATATCCGGTGGCACCATTACCAGCAAAGGCGTTCAGTCGATGCTCCAGTCATGCCTGTCATGCTATGCAGTTTTTCTGCAAAACCAAAGAAACACGAACAACTAATAATTTGACATCATGTTGAGTAAAAAAAATAAAGCCATATTATTCAATCCCCTGTCATCCAACAATCCGGTTATTGTCCAGATTCTCGGTATCTGCTCGGCACTTGCCGTTACCGCAAAACTTGAACCGGCATTGGTGATGGGAATCTCCGTAACAGCGGTACTGGCATTTTCAAATGTCATCATCTCGCTGATTCGAAACACAATTCCTAACAGCATCCGCATCATCGTGCAGCTGGTTGTGGTTGCTGCTCTGGTAATTATTGTCGACCAGGTACTGAAAGCCTATAACTATGAAGTCAGCAAGCAACTGTCGGTTTTCATCGGATTGATTATTACCAACTGTATTCTTATGGGACGACTTGAAGCCTTTGCACTCGGCAACAAGCCCTGGCCATCATTCCTCGACGGTATCGGCAACGGTATCGGCTATGCCATCATACTTGTCATCGTGGCAACGGTACGCGAAATTCTGGGTTCCGGCACACTGCTAGGCTTCCGCATCATACCACAATTCCTCTACGATGCCGGTTATGAAAACAACGGCCTGATGATTCTGCCGCCAATGGCATTGATTACTGTAGCCTGCATTATTTGGGTACACCGTTCCCGTAACAAAGACCTTCAAGAAAAGAACTAATAATCTGACGAATTTATGGAAAATCTGAATTTATTCATACGTTCAATATTTATTGACAACATGATATTTGCATACTTCCTCGGAATGTGCTCTTATCTTGCTGTGTCAAAGAATGTAAAGACTGCTTTCGGTTTGGGTATTGCCGTCACATTCATGCTGACCATTACGCTGCCGATCGACTATATGCTTGAAATGTATTTCTTGCGTCCCGGTGCACTGGCATGGCTCAGCCCCGAATTGGCAAGCGTTGACCTTAGCTTCCTCAGCCTGATTTTGTTTATCGCCGTCATTGCTTCGGCCACACAGTTGGTAGAAATGGCTGTCGAGAAATTCTCGCCAAGCCTC